>JAMCVK010000036.1 GCA_023475225.1 Chloroflexota bacterium | reverse complement strand
CCCCACCGATCCGGCCTTCGATACGGCCATTATATTCAGTCCACCTTTTGTAAAAGGCTCAAGTAACTCGGCCAACTTGAACAGGGCCTCGATCTCCTCTTTGGTGAGATCATCGATGGAGATAAGATGTTTCCCCTTGAGGTTGGTTTTCGCTGCCGCGCTCTCAAGGTCGATCAGGGTTCCCATTTCTGCCATTAGCGATTCCTCCTAATGTCCTTGAAGATCAGTTCCTAATGCTTGAACTGTACGTCTCTATTGACATCTTTGTAGTAGATGTACCTGGCTGGTATGGCTCCTGTGCAGTAGAACGACTGTGGAGTGAAGGGGGCCATCCAGATGAAATCCCCTGCCTGGACCTCATACCAATGTTTCCCCAGAAAATAGAGCCCCTTTCCCTCTAGTATGTAGAGCCCATGCTCCATGATGTGTGTCTCTATGATGGGCAGAGACCAGCCGGGCTGAAAGGTAAAGATGTTCATGGCCATATCGAAGGCCGGATCGGTGGGGAGTAACGTTTGGAGATGTGCCCCCTCCAGGTTCTGGTAGACGTCTCTCGGTACCTCTCGCTCATTTTTGAGGAGGAAATGCGGTCTCGCTATGCCAGCTGGCTGGTATGGTTTTTTCAGCAGCAGGAAGCGGAAGCACTCGCCAGAGGTGTGGCTGATTTGGAAAGTTGTCCCGGGTGGTAGGTAGGCGTAATCACCGGGAGATAATCCGTACGATTGCGCCTCCTTGAGCAGCTCCCCCGTTCCTTCGAGTACGAATAGGAATACCTCCAGTTCTTCTTGAAGGGGCTGCGCTGTACCCCCGTTTGGGCGCATTTCGATGAGGTACTCGGCGAAGCCAGCGCCCATGGCCGGAGCAGCCATGATCTTCGTGACGGTCTCCTTAAAGATAGGGAGGGCACTATCCACCAGCCCCTCAGGAGGAAGGATAGCGAAGTCCTTCTGGACAATCGCCCGGCTCACCAGGAGGTTCGTTTGTCTCATCGTTCGTCCTCTCCTAATACATCTTAGAATGTTGAATATCCCCCCAAATCCGCCGAAGGCGGATTCAAGGTGCCCTGCGGGCCTTCTTTGTTCTTCCTGCGGAAGGAGGGCACATCCCCAGACCCGCCACAGGCCCGCCACAGGCCCGCCTTCGGCGGGCGCCCCCTTGGAACCTCTGTTGTTTATCACTCTACTTAACCTGGATTTGGTCGAAGCGCTCCAGATTGAGCCTCTCGATGAGAGCTGACTTTTCTCCCGTCACAACGTACTTGGCCAGGGCCGTCGCAACCGCGGGGGCCTCGATCACACCGTTCCCCCCGGGTCCCACGGCTAGGATGAGTCCCGGCACAGGACTGTCACCAAGAATTGGCATGCCATCCATAGTGACATCGCGATAGCCTACCCAACTATTGGCCACCGCAGACTCCAGCAGTCTCGGGTAGTACTGGGATAGCTGCTCCATCAGGAAGTCGAAGAAGTAGGGCTCTGTCCCACCAGTCATCGGAAGGGTATCGGGATCGAAAAGTCCCGCGTCCTGCTTGTTGCTCAGATCCACAGTGACGTGGCTCTTGCAGATGAACACGTTCCCCTTCTCGGGCCTGGTGTAGAAGCGGGGATACTTTAGAATCGGCAGTGCATAACCCAGGGGCTCCTTAGGCTCCAGGATGAAGACCTCGGCCTTGGTGTGCCAGAGCGGCAGCTCCAGCCTGGCCAACCTGCCCACGAAGCGTGACCAGGGCCCCGCGGCGAGGATGACGACGTCGCAATCGAAATGACCCTTGTTGGTATCGACTCCGCTAACACGCCCTCCAGATGTTGTGATGCCCGTGACGGCAGTTCCGATAAGGACCTTTGTGCCCTGGCTGCGCGCCTTCCTGGCGTAGGTCACGGCCAGCGCGGTGGCATCAAAATATCCGTCATCAGGCGTATACCCTGCTCCGAGAATCTCTTCCAGGTTCAGGTCCGGAACGATCTTGCGTATGTCGTCAGAGTTCTCGAGGTAATCTGCGTGGAAGCCGGCCTCCCACGCCAGCTGCACGTGTCGCTTTACGAAGTTCGCGAACTCCTCCGTCGGTGCAACAACAAGGGTGCCACACTTGTCGAAACCAGTGGAGCCTGGTTCTTCTTTCTCCATCTCTACGAATGTCTGGAAGCCAAACAGCCTCTCTGGGAAGAACTCCTCCGTGACAGAATCGTCCATAAGGCACACGGTCCCTGCCGATTTGGCCGTAGTTCCCGAACCAATAGTGTTCTTCTCGAAGATGGTGACATCTACTCCCTTGTACAAACTCAGGTAATACCCGATGGAGGTGCCAAATATGCCCCCCCCAATGATCCCAACCCGCATGTGTGTCATTATCGATTACCTCCTTGTTTATAGTTTCTGCATGTAAGGCAGACTTGATAGACGCTAGCTGTGCGTCTCTCTAGATGATTCGTTTCTTAAGCGCCTCGATCAGGGCTGGAACGTACTCATACAGGTTGCCCACGACCCCATAATCGGCCTGAGTAAATATGGCGGAGTCCTCATCGTTGTTGATGGCGGCGATGATCTTCGACTGCCTGATGCCTACCATGTGCTGGATGGCTCCTGAAACACCCACCGTGATGCAGAGGTCGGGGGATACCTTTTTACCAGAGAGCCCCAGCCATTCAGGAAACCAGTCTCTATCTGAAGACAGGGGCCTCGTGCAGGTCATATGCCCCCCGAGTAATGTGGCTAGCTCCTCGAGCATCTTGAGATCCTCCTTTTTCTTGATACCCTGTCCTGCATCCACGATTACGGCTGCCGTCTCGATTCGTTCGCCCGACGTCGCCTTGGGCTCCACGCTCACCACCTTCAGTCTGGGTTCGGTGATCTCTAGGGGAAACCGCACGACTTCGGCGTTGCGGTCGTTTACTTCCTTCTTCTCGAAGGTCCTGGGCAGCACAGTGGCTAGAGCTGGTTTGCTCTTACAGTGGTAGCTGGCATTCGCTATCCCGCTATAGACCATGGCCTTGATGATTATCTGGCGGGATTGCGCTTCCACGTCGAGTCCAACGCAGCCTGAGACGCAGCCAACCTTGAGTCGTTCCGCCACCCTGGGAGCTAACTCCAAGCCACGCTTTGTAGCTCCGAGCAGGATGAGTGCCGGCTTCACCTGCGTACTCAGGGCCACGAGGGCATCGGTGTACGCCTCCACGTTGAAATGCTTTAAGGCGGGATTTTCTATCATGTAGACCTTATCCGCACCCCAACGAGACAGGTCAAGGGCAGCGGGCTCTACGTGCTCCCCCAATACGACCGCGGCCGACCACACCTTCAGTGTGTCGGCGAGCTCCCGTCCCTGGCCCAAGAGCTCCAGAAGTGTCTCTCGATCCTCGCAAACTGCAATTATCCCTGTGTATGGCTCAGACATATGCTGCGACCCCCAGCACGCCCTCTTGAAGGAGGAGGGCGATTAACTCTTCGGCTGCATCTGTAGGAGACTTACCTTTGATAAGGAACTGCTTCCGCTGCACCTCAATACCTTCGATATCGAGGGTTTGGAGTGCGGAGAGCTCCTCAAGCGTTCCTCTGGAGAGCCCGAGATCCTCCTCTGTCTTCCATAGCTCGACCTTCTTGTTTTTGGCTTTGAGCATATCCATCAGGGTCGGTTTTCGTGGGATGTTAGTCTCCTCGGTCACGGTGATGAGGGCGGGCAGAGGTGCCTTGACTATCTCGGCGCAATCCTCCAGATGTCTCTTGGCTACCACCGACCCGTCCTCTATAGAGAGCGCGCGGGCATATGTAATTTGAGGGATCCCCAGCCTCTCAGCCAGGCGGGGACCCACCTGGTAGGTGAAACCATCATCGCTCGCCTCTCCGCACACCACCAGGTCAACGCCACTGAGCTTCTTCACAGCTGCGGCCAACACTTTCACTGTGGCCTGGGCGTCGAGCTGTCCATCGCAGGGGTCCTCGACCAGAATAGCCCCGTCCGCGTTCATAGCCAGGGCTTCCCGGAACGCTTCCTTGGCCTCCAGCGGACCGAAGGTCAGGATGTGGATGGTACCACCGTATTTCTCCTTCAGCTGAGCGGCGGCCTCCAGGGCGTTCTTCTCTACATCGCTGATCTTCTTCGGCACTCCTAGCAGACGGGGTTTCTTGGTTGCTGGGTCGAGCTTCACCTCGCTCACGTCCAGCGCGTACTTGACGCAGACGACGATTTTCATTGACACCACCTCGGCTCAACTTTTAAGAATTAACCGTAGCGGAAAGAGATCCCATAGCTACCCCTGGGATTCTTCCATTCGATGCAGGTCCTGCCCCCCACATTACAGGCGATTATGCACGTACCACATTCAAGGCAATTCTCGTGGTTGGCTATGATCCTGTCCTCTACCAGCGAGTAGACCCCGGCTGGACAGACGGTCAGGCAGGGCTTGAGCTCGCACGACGCACAGAGCGCCTGGTTCACCTTGATGTGGCCCTGTTCGTCAATCACGTACTTGTCTAATCCAAGCAGCTGATCCAGGGTCAGCACCTTTCCCTTCATACCCCTATCCCCCTGGCCACCTGCACGAGGTCTTTGGCCATCTCAATCATAGAAACCTGTCCCTTCATCTTTTCCCTGAGCACACCGAAGGCTTTCTTTCTCGGCGTGGTATCCACCGAGAAGAGCTCTTTCATCGTGGAGCAAAGCATGTCCGGGTACGTCTCGAAGAGCCGCTTGTTCTCGAGAAGAGGATAGGCTTGTTTGAAGGTTTCCAAATCCCTATAGACAACGTTCTCCTTGAGCGTCTTTTCGTAGGCCGACAGGGCGGCTCGCGAGAAATCTCCCTTCTCCTTGGCGGCCAGCACGGTTTTGGCCGCTGCTACTCCTGAGGCGATAGCGAGGTCCATGCCCCTGAGCGTGAGCACATTGTTCAAGACCAGGCCGGCGGCGCTTCCTACCAGCAGGATCCCATCCCCATACAGCTGGGGAATCAGGTGAACACCGCCCCGGTGTACGGTTTGGGCAGAGTACTCGACGACTTCGCCCCCCTGAACCAGGCGCGAAATGAAAGGATGTGACTTGTACTCCTCGATGATCTCGTGGGCCTTGAGCTGGCTATCTTTGAGCGAGCTGATCTTGGCCACAAAGCCAAGGGAGAGGGTCGTCTTGTTCGTGTAGAGGAAGCCTCCCCCCTCCACCCCGCTCGATTGCCCGACCATCGTGAAGGCGGCTCCCTCACCAGGGGAGCAGTTGAAGCGCTCGTTTATGGTCGCCTCTGGGAGCTCGATTACTTCCTTTAGACCCAAAGAGACGTCCTTGGGGTTGAAATCCCCTCGCAGTCCAGCCTCTTTGGCCAGGAGAGACTTGGCGCCCTCTGCGTCGATAACCACGTCTGCGGGTATCTCGTCAGGTCCAGCCTTGATCCCGGCTATCCTCCCCTTCTCGACCAACAGCCCGTCCACGGTAATTCCTGGAATAAGCGTCGCACCAGCTTGCTCAGCCTTTTCGGCCAGCCAGCGGTCAAACTTAGCTCTCAACACGCTGAAGGCGTTGTATGGTGAATTTGCCGCTCCGGTGTCCGTGTAATGCAGGGCAAGGGCCGAGTCCTCTCCCAGGAAGACGATGCTGTGGGCGGTAATAGCCCGCTCCACAGGGGCTTCTTCCCAGAAGTTGGGGAATATCTCGTTCACGATCCTGGAGTAGAGGAGGCCCCCCGACACGTTCTTGCTTCCGGGGAACGTGCCTCTCTCAACCAGAAGGACTTGAAGCCCTTCTTTGGCCAAGAGGTAAGCAGCTATCGAACCTGCTGGGCCTGCTCCTACGACTACAACATCAAACTTGTCCACGACCTATTCCCTGCGCAGAATGTATGCGCGTCTGCTGCGCGCCTTGTATTGCGGCTGCATTAACTTGTCTGCTATCTGACAAGCAGACGTATTATAGCATAAAAAAAGGAAATGTCAAGCTTGTCTGGGCTCTATGATTAGGTTAGAATGTCAATTGTGTTAAACAAGTGCTATCGCTTGGCCGGCATCATTTTTGTGATCCTTCTCTTGCTGGCCCTCGGTGCCTGCGCTGAAGGTCAGCCGAATAAGAGAATAAGGCTATCAGCGGTAGAGCCAGGACTATCCAACGCCCCTGGCCAACCGGGTAGGCTGCCCCTGCGGGTGGCCATAGCCGGGGTTATCTCCCCGAAGGAGACCCTGCGTACTTATAACGAGCTATTGGCTTACCTGGGACAGAGATTGGGCCGACCGGTACAGCTGCTCCAGCGTTCGACTTATGCTGAGATCAACGACCTGGTTAGATCCGGAAATGTGGATCTGGCTTTCATTTGCAGTCAGGCCTACGTTGAGGGGAATCAGGACTTCGGGATGGAGCTTCTGGTAGCCCCCCAGGTGCGGGGACAGGCTGTATACTATTCCTATGTCATCGTGCCCTATGATAGTCCGGCCCAAAGTCTGGCTGACCTGCGGGGTAAGACCTTCGCTTTCACCGATCCCATGTCCAACTCCGGCCGTCTATCGCCCACCTACATGCTGCTCCAGATGGGTGAGACGCCCGAATCCTTCTTTAAGAAGTATATCTTCACCTATAGTCATGATAACTCTATCGTAGCCGTGGCTGAAAAGCTGGTGGATGGGGCGGCGGTGGATAGCTTGGTCTATGACTATACCCTCGCCCGTGATCCCCGCTATAGCGCCAGGACGAGGGTTATCGCCAAATCGCCACCCTATGGCAGCCCTCCGGTGGTAGTGCATCCGGCCCTGAATGCTCAGCTTAAGGCCCAATTAAGGGAGTTGTTCCTCTCCATGCATGAGAGCGAGAGGGGACAACAGATCCTGCAAGGCTTACTGATCGATCGCTTCGTGATCCCCGATGAACATGCCTATGATACCGTGCGGATGATGCTCATGAAGGTGAGGCGGCAGGGTGAGAGCAGGTAGGCTCTGGGCGATTTTTTGGTCAGTAGCCGGCGCTGTCAGCGTGCGGGTAAAAATAATGGGCATCGTCTTGGGCTTGGTGCTTCTTCTCGGGCTGGGCGTTACCCTCCAGGTGCGGCTGAGTATGAATGCGATGCTGGGCGACGAGTTGGCCAAGCGAGGCATCTCCCTCACCAGGGATTTAGCTGCCCGCAGCGCGGACCTGATCCTGACGAATAACACCTTTGTGCTCTACGAGCTCTTGCGAGATACTCTGGAGAATAATCCGGACGTCCGTTACGCCTTCATCCTTGATGCCTCTGGTAATGTTCTGCTGCATACCTTCGGCACAGGCCTCCCCGTGGGCTTGGCCGAATCTAATGCAGTGGGTCCTAAAGAGCGCTATCATTTGGAGGTGCTTGATACGGAGGAGGGCTTGATCCGAGACATCGCCGTACCAATCCTGGATGGACGAGCCGGAACGGCTCGTGTTGGTATGTCGGATCGTCGCTTGCAAGGGATGCTGGCGGCCACTACGCGCCAACTGCTGATTGCCACGGCCCTGGTCTCTCTGATGGGCGTCGTCGCGGCCTATTTATTGACCCTCGTCCTCACCAGACCGATCCAGGAGTTGGTTGAGGTGACCAAAGCGGTCGTCAGAGGCGATTGGGGACGACAGTCCAGCGTCTGGGCCAGAGATGAGATCGGCCATCTAAGCCTTGCCTTCAACGCTATGACCCAACACCTGGCCCTGTTTAATCAACAGATTCTTCAGAGCAACAAAGAGCTCGCCGCTCTTAATGAGGAACTCCAGCGCAAAGAAGAGCTACGCCGCCAGCTCCTGTCGAAGGTCATTAATGCTCAAGAGGAGGAACGCAAACGCATCGCCCGCGAGCTACACGATGAGACAAGTCAGTCCATCGCCTCCCTTATGGTGGGTCTGAAAATAATAGAAGGGGCGACACGTCTGGATGAGGTTAAGGATAAGACGGCTGAGCTGCGCTCCACAGCGTCCAGAGTTCTTGAAGGGGTGCATGACCTCGCTCTGGAGCTACGGCCCAGTGTGTTGGATGACTTAGGATTGGTGGAGGCCCTTAAACGCTATGTGAAGGAATACAGCCGCAAGCACGGCATTGAGATTGATTTCCACAGCAGTGGTCTGGAGGGGGTAGCTTTGCCCCCGGAGATGGAGACATCCCTCTATCGCATCATACAGGAGGCGCTCACCAATGTGGCCAGGCATGCCCAGGCTGCTACGGCCAGCGTCCTCCTGGAACAGCGAGAGGACGCGATGGTGGCTATCATCGAGGATGACGGTAAGGGTTTTAATGTAAAGAGGGTCATGGGTTCCAGGTCTAAGGAAAGAAAGTTGGGACTCTTCGGCATGCAGGAGCGGGCCTCTCTCATCGGAGGCAAGTTGACCATCGAATCCCAGCCGGGGTTGGGTACAACAGTCTTTGTCGAAGTGCCACTGGATGGGATAGGAGGTGGGGTGGATGGCTAAGATCCGTCTCCTTATAGCGGATGATCACGCTGTGCTGCGTGCTGGCCTGCATTTGCTCCTGAATGCTCAGCCGGACATGGAGGTGGTTGGTGAGGCGGGCGATGGTGCAGAGGCCCTGGAGAAGGCCGACGTGCTGCGTCCAGACGTCCTCCTTTTAGACCTCAGCATGCCCGGAATGGGCGGCCTGGAGGCCATTCATCATCTTAAGAGGCGCTGTCCGGAGGTTAAGATCCTCATCCTCAGTATGTACGATGACGAGAGCTACCTGCGTGAGGCGCTGCGAGCGGGGGCTGCAGGCTACACCCTCAAGAAGGGGGCAGATACGGAGCTTCTTGCAGCCATTCGGGCCGTCCAACGGGGTGAAATCTTCCTCCATCCGGCCCTAACAAAGGTGTTGGTTGGGGACCTGCTCCGGAAGGAATTGGGCAGAGAGAAGAGAGCCACCACGCCGGCTGGTTATACAGCCCTTAGTGAGCGGGAACGGGAGGTACTGCGCTTCCTCGCCCATGGTTATACCAACCAGCAAGTAGCTGATCGGCTCTTTTTGAGTCTCAAGACGGTGGAGACCTACAAGGCCCGGCTGATGCGTAAGTTGGGGCTACGCAGCCGGGCGGACTTGGTCAGATATGCTATGCAGCAAGGGTTGTTGCGCCCAGACCCTTAACCCCTAGAGCAGTATCGTTTTTGAGAGCGTTGAAGCTCTCCCCCAAACCCCCGCAGGGGACTCAAAGTAGCCCTGCGGGCTTTTTTGTGGGGTGCCCTCACCCCCTGGCCCCCTCTCCCGCTTTGCGGGAGAGGGGGGAGTGAAGCTAGGGCGGAGCCCTAGAACCCTCCCAGAAGGGGGTGATCCCCCTTCTGGACTACCCCCTTTAAGAGGATGTAGCGCGGGGGCTCGTCCCCCCGCTTGCCTCCTTATTCCTCGGTAAGGTATCCCCCCACGATTGGGTAACCTCTTAGGCTATGTCAGGTTTTTTCCTCCAGTCGTGTTATAAAGTAGCGTTTTCCCCGACGACTCTGGCCTCAAATCCCAGGCTTTTCCCGACAGACGAAAACAGGTGTCTGTTTTAGAATCACCTCAGGGCGAAGAAGAGATCTCTCTGTGAGAGTTCTCCAGCACAGCGAAGGAGGGATTAGTATGGCAAAAAGATATGTGATGGTCATCGACTTGCGCCGTTGTGTGGGTTGTCACGCCTGCTCTGTAGCCTGTAAACAGGAGAATAACGTCCCCATCGCCACCTTTCGGGCGTGGGTCAAGCAAGTAGAGAAGGGGGAATATCCCAACGTACGTAAGTTGTCTCTACCATCGCTATGTAACCATTGCGCCAGGCCCATCTGCGTGCAGAACTGCCCGGTGCAAGCCTCCTATCAGCGGGAGGATGGCATTGTGCTTGTCGATTACGATCGCTGTATCGGCTGCAAGTATTGCATCGCTTCTTGTCCTTACGATGCCCGTTTCGTCAACCCTGTCCGCAAGGTGGTGGAGAAGTGCACCTTCTGTGTCCACCGGGTGGAAAGGGGGCAACAGCCGGCCTGCGTCGAAACCTGCATGACTAAGGCGCGCACCTTTGGTGATATGAATGACCCGCAGAGTGAGGTCTCTAAACTCATTGCCACCAATCCGGTGAGCCCCTTCAAACCGGATAGTGGCACTGAGCCTCAGGTCTTTTACATCTTTCCCGATCAATTCGTTATGGACAGACGCGGCACCGATCCCCAGTACATCCGCTACTATCATCGGGATCTTAAAGAGGAGGTGGGTCTGAGTGAGGAAGACGTTCGGGAGAGGTACAAGATCCTTGAGGGACTCTCCTACGCCGATCGGTTCTATGACTATCGTCTCGCCAGCAATCAACCTATTAGGTAAGGGAGATTAGGGAGGTGTAACAAGATGGACCCTCGTGATTTAGTGACCGTGGTCTATAACGTGCCCCATATCGTACCCCTTAAGAGCAATATAGCTACCTACTTTTTCCTCACAGGTGTCAGCGCGGCCTCCTTTCTTATCTCTACTCTGGCCTACGTCTTCGGCCTGGAGAGATTCAAGGCCGCCGGTCGGGTGGGGGCTATCCTTGCTCCCATCGTGTTGATCATCGCCCCTCTATTTCTGCTCATTGACCTAGAGCAGCCCCTGCGCTTCATACATCTTCTCTATATGTTCAACTTCAGGTCACCAGTGACCTGGGGTACCTTTCTACTCATCCTTTATCCCATCAACTGTTTGATCTATCTCTACTTCATTTATCAGGTGGAGGGACCGGCGCTTCCCATCTTCGGCGGAGGCCGTAGCTTGGCCGAAGGGGTGATGGCGTATCATGACCCTAAGGCTGAGGCCCTGATGAAGTTCTTCGGTAGCCTGGGCATTCCGCTAGCCATCATGGTGCATGGCTACACCGGTTTTATTGTTGGTCTGGGGCAAGGGCGGGCCATGTGGAACGTCTCCTTGATGCCCATGTACTTTCTGGTGTCGGCCATGGTTTCGGGCACAGCCCTCCTGATCGTGGTCTGTGTCCTTAAGGAGAGGCTATGGGGTGATAACCCGCTGGTCACCAAGTACTTCCCCAAGGTGACAGATGACGTCATCCGTGATCTAGGGAAGATCCTAGCTGGGTTCATCCTGCTTGATTTCTTATTCATCCTCTCCGAAGTGTTAGTGCTTACGGCCTCTCGTCCTGATGACTACGCGGCCGCCATGCTACTGTTGCGGGGCAGTTTTGCGCCGCTCTTCTTAGGGGTAGAGCTGTTGCTCGGCTTGTTTCTGCCGCTGGTCATTCTGGTTATGCCGAAGCTGAATAGAAACATGTTCGCCCTATCGGCGGCTTCCCTGCTGGTGCTAGTTGGCATCTACGTCATGCGCTATGTCACCGTAGTTGGTGGACAGATGATCCCGCTCAATTAGGAGGTTATGGATATGGAGCCGCGCAAGCTTACGCGTCGCCAGTTCCTGGAATTGTCGGCCGCCATGGCTGGATTTGTCGCTGTGGGCAGCCGCTTTACCCCTTTAGTAACGAGGGTTGCCTCTGCCCCTGTGGAGGACTTGAGCCGAGCGGAGGGGGTGTGGATCCCCACCTGTTGTCATATGTGTGGTGGCACCACCGGTATCCTTTGTAACGTGTTGAACGGTCGAGTGGTAGCCATAAAACCCAACCCGGCCAACCCCATCGGTGTTTCCAACGCATCCGCAGACTATTTGGCTCATAAGGGCGAGGGGGCGGCCATGTGCCCCAAGGGCAATGCGGGCATTTTCACCCTTTACGATCCGGACAGGCTGAAGAAACCGCTCAAACGCACTAACCCCCAGAAAGGCAGAGGTGTGGATCCCAAGTGGAAGGAGATCTCTTGGGATGAGGCTTTGACTGAGATTGCCAGCAAGCTTAAATCTCTGCGTGATGCTGGTGAGGCCCATACCCTGCTCTGGTTCACTGAGGATTCTAGCTTCACTGATATCCAGGCCGACCTTTGCGATCTGTATGGCACTCCTAACTACAGCATGCATTCCAACCTCTGCGATGTCTCCCGCAAGGCCTCCTTCAAGGCTGTCCTTGGCCATGACCGTCCTCTGGGTGATACAGTGAACGCTAGATATATCCTTTTCTTTGGCTGGAATCCCCTCTCGGCCACCAAGTGGGCTCATTTACCTCGCACCATTATGCGTGGCATCGAAAATGGAGCCAAGATGGTGGTGGTGGATCCTTATCTCAGCTTCACCGCGGCCAAGGCCCACGAGTGGATTCCCATTCGACCCTCTACCGATGGGGCTCTCGCCCTGGCTATGGCCAATGTGATCATCGAAGCAAACCTATATGACCAGCAGTTCATCGCTGACTGGGTGGTTGGTTTCGACCAATTCAAGGATTATGTTAAAGATAAGACGCCGGAATGGGCGGAGAAAATCACCAGTGTGCCGGCTGGCACTATCAGACGTCTCGCCCGGGAGTTTGCTACCACTAAGCCGGCTGTCGTTGATGCCTGGTCTGGTCCGGGACAGCATTCTAATGCAGTTCAGGGTGGCCGGGCTATCGCTGCCCTGGCAGCGCTCACGGGTAACATCGATAAGCCAGGTACTCTTCTTATCCCCAACAAGGGAGGTGGGGCTCATCCACCGATCAAGGTGAAGAAGACCGCTAAGCCCAGGCTGGATGGACTTAAGGACTTTCCAATGGGACATGCCTCCGGCGTCTACACTGAGATCGTCAATCGCATCCTCGATGGTAAGGGCCCTTACCAGCCTAAGATGGCTATGATCATTTTTCAGAACCTTGTGCTCTCTGTCCCAGGTACGAACAATGTCATCGAAGCCCTCAAGAAGCTGGAGTACGTGGTGGTCGTGGATACCTTTCTCAGCGAGACGGCTGAAATGGCCGACATCGTCCTCCCCGGCACGACCTATTTGGAGCGATATGAGGTTATTGGACAATGGGTGACCTGGCCGGTGGTGACCCTGCGTCAGCCGGTGGTGAAGCCCATCTTCGGACAGATTCCGGAGTACGATGTCGTTATCGAGCTGGGCAAGCGCTTAGGGCTCAAGGATGCGGAGGGTAAACCCTTCTTCGCTAACCTCCGCTATGAGGATTACATCAGCAAGATGATCCAGGGTGGCTCGGCTAAGATCACCCTGGAGCAGCTCCAGGCCCTGCCAGGGGCAGTGTGGATGGACGCTAAGGGAACACAGTACGAGAAACATAAGACCGAAGTGAAGATGCCTGAAGGGGCGGTTGTGCAGGCGAAGACGGGTACAGTTAAGGATAAAGACGGTAAATTCGTGGGTGTGAAGGTGGGAGATAAGGTTTACAAGGGCCTTGGTACCCCTTCTGGCAAGTGTGAGCTCTTCTCGGAGAGCCTTGCTGCTAAGAAGGATATAAAGGGCGAGCCGGTGAACGGCCTACCTGTCTATACGCCACGAGACTGGCTCCCTGACGATAAATATCCCCTCTACCTTATCAACTGGAAGGAGACACACCACACGCATTCCCGAACCTTCAACAATCCCTACTTGATGGAGTTGCAGAGCTGGAATCGTCTGGCTATCAACGCTAAGACGGCGGAGAGGCTGGGCATCAAAGATGGGGATAAGGTTTGGGTGGAATCTCCCTATGGCAAGGATAAAGCCATCGCCAGGGTAACACAGGGCGTCCATCCCGAGGTGGTAGGTTGGCAGCATGGCTTTGGCCACTGGGGCTTCGGTAAGGTGGCCAGGGGCAAGGGCACGGCCGATGGTCAGTTCAATCTGACCAAATGCGATCCCATATCTGGCATGGCTCTGCATAAGGAGGTCTGTGTTAAGGTCTATAAAGCCTAAGCGAGAACTGGAGATGCCCAAAGGCTCGGGGGATGTGGCTGGGCCAGAGGGTGAGCTTATCACCCTAAGGGACTTCGCCCTGGCCAGGAGCAGTATTTACAATTTTCTGGCGACTATTTACGCTGAGAAACCTTCCAGCCATCTTCTCCATGGGCTAGGGGGCGTCGTTACGGCGCTGCGCCTCTGCGGTATGTCTATACCCTATCTTGCTGAGCTGGAGGCGTGTCTGAGGGTTAGAAATGAGCTGAAGTTACAAGAGGAGCTGGAGGTAGAGTACACGCGGCTCTTTGTGGGACCGGGTTGCGTATCCCCCTACCAGTCGGTATATACCGATAGCGGGGGCTTAAGGGACAGCGGACTGGGGTACCCGTCTCCAGCTGGTCCTGTGAAGGGCTTACTTTGGGGCGACTCCACAGTGGCAGCCAGGCAGCAGTACCTTGAGGCCGGCCTGGAGGTAAGCGAGGAGTTACCCCCGGATCACATCGGCTTAGAGCTGCAATTTATGCAGCATCTCTGTAGTCGGGAGGCGGAATCCTGGAACCTGGGCGATGTTGAGGCGGCCATCGCCTGCCTCGAACGGCAGCGGAAGTTCCTTAGCCAACATCTATCGCCCTGGGTGGTTCTCTTTTGTGGTAAGGTGAAGGGGTCTACGCGGCATCCCTTCTATGCCGCCATGGCCGACTTAACAGCCGATTTTGTCTGCTCTGATGTCAGCGAGATTGAGAATTGGTCTTCCTTCCTCTAATCAGCCTACCTCCTGCTTTATCCCCTTCGCTCATCTGAAGATGCAGTCAGAGTGAAAGAATCGACCCCTTGAATTTTCACTGCAAGGGATGAGCCTTCAGCCCCGTTGTTTTGACAAGAGTCGAACAATGCTATAAAATATTCTTAGATTCTAATATTCGAAAGGATATCGAAGAAAGGCACTTCTTCATAGACTCCGCATCACTCCTTCATAAAATCCTCACAATGCCTCATTATAATTATCCACCAACAGTGGTAAGAGCGTGCGGGCGAAGCGCCGGATCCTTGGACCTGGCGCTCCGTACCAGAGATGGAGGAGCAATAATGTGTTGTATGATGATGCACGGGATGGATCATTCGGAACACGCTGCGCAAACAACGCAAGCGAACGTGACGCTGAACGAATCGCTGCTCGACATCCTCAAACGACGCTATGCGCTGGGTGAAATCAGCCGTGAGCAGTTCGAGGAAATGAAACATGTATTGGGTGTGTCGGATGCCACTTCTACTGTGGCATCTACCGCTGAATGTGGACACCACTAATGAAAGGAGAAGCATACGACGAATAAAACTGCCTGGGCTATAGTGATCGGAGTTGTACTGCTCATCATGGGCATGAGCCTGTTTTTCCCCTTCGGTTGGGGACCTGGCTACGGTCGTGGCTGGGGAATGATGGGGCCGTGGATGATGGGCGGATGGGGATTCCCGCTCGTCGGCGGAATCGGAATGCTCTTGTTCTGGGCGCTCATCATCGCTGGGGTGGTCTGGCTGGTTCAATCCCTGGCGCGCGGCGCGGGACAACCAGGAACCAATGCACCCACGAACGAATCACTGCTCGACATCCTCAAACGCCGTTACGCCAAAGGGGAAATCACTAAAGAGCAGTTCGAGGAAATGAAGCGCGATCTCAGCTTGTAAAGTTTAGAGCAGACTGCGAAGAGCATAACCATGAAGGCGCGAAGATCTCTCCTCGCGCCCTTCGGTGAGCTCAGGACAGGCCTTATGGTTCCAGTGCATTACTTTCTGACGAAGGGGAGGAGTACCAATGGCTGGCAAAACGGTTGTCATTTTGGGTGGTGGTGTCGGTGGGCTGGTCGCTGCTAATGAACTGCGGCGGCGTCTGCCGCGCGAGCATCGTATCGTGCTAGTCGAGAAGAACGCCCGGCACACTTTTGCCCCCTCATTCCTATGGCTGATGACCGGCGACCGGAAGCCGGAGCAGATCACGTGCGACGTGGGCCATCTAGTGCGGTCAGGCATCGAAATAGTCCTGGCTGAAGCGCAGTCCATCGACCTGGCAAACCGCAGCGTGGAGACGAGCACGCAGACCTTGACCTATGACTATCTCATCGTTGCCCTGGGCGCTGAACTTGCACCTGAGGTGATCCCTGGCCTGGCTGACGTGGCACACACATTCTACACCTTTGATGGTGCAGCAAAGTTGCGCGATGCGCTGC
This sequence comes from Chloroflexota bacterium, assembly GCA_023475225.1. Taxonomy (NCBI): domain Bacteria; kingdom Bacillati; phylum Chloroflexota; species Chloroflexota bacterium. The sequence goes on along the minus strand of JAMCVK010000036.1, from coordinate 142,213 downwards.
AAACGTTTAATGGCGGGACAGTTACCCTGGTAGTGAGTGCGCTGCCTTATAAATGTCCCGGCGCGCCGCACGAAGGTGTGCTGCTTCTGGCCGACTTTTTCCGCAAGCGTGGACTGCGAGACAGGGTGGAGGTACACCTATTTACCCCTGAACCTCAACCGATGCCGGTAGCAGGGCCAGTGCTCGGCGCCGCCGTCCGGCAGATGATTGAGGCGAAGGGAATCGCTTTTCACCCGCTGCACAAACTGACAGCCGTCAACCCGCAAACCCGCAAACTTACCTTCGATGGTAAGGACCCGTTCAAGTACGATTTGCTCGTGGCTGTCCCGCCGCACCGAAGTCCACGCATTGTACGCGAGTCGGCTCTGGCGAATGAGGTGGGCTGGGTACAGGTGGATCGGGCCACGCTGGCAACCCGGTACGAGCATGTCTATGCGCTGGGCGATGTGACGGCGCTCCCTATCCCAGGTCGCTGGAAGCCCGATATACCGCTGATGCTGCCCAAGGCTGGTGTGTTCGCCCACGCTCAAGCTGAGACGGTGGCCAGACGGATCGTTGCCCAAGTGAACGACCAGTCACCCATTGCCACTTTTGCTGGCGACGGTTACTGAATGCTGGAGATGGGCCACGGTGTGGCCGGGTTTGCCAGTGGGAATTTCTACAGTGAACCTTCGCCCCAAGTGAAACTATACAAGCCGAGCCGGGTCTGGCACTGGGGAAAGGTGCTGTTTGAACAATGGTGGCTGGCACCGCATGGATCGAGACGTGAGGCGCTGCGGCTGGCCCTGACACTCGGTGGCAAGGGGCTGGGCATCCCGCTGGTTATTTGATTGGATAGCACATTTTGCCAGGGCCGATATCTGGGAATGTAGTAGGCCGGCAGATCGTTACTAGTCTCCGATGCCTAGTTGGTTGAGTAGGTATCGATGATAGGGATCCTTCCTTCCCCCTTATTCACGGTGCAAACTAACCGCTTCAAAAGTTGTGGGGTAGTCTTGATCTCGTAAAATTGTGGTTCATGCTTCCCCAATGGCCTATCCCCCCAGAGTGAAGTGTTAAGCTAACCAAAGGGGCTGTGCCCCCTGGGAACCCCCATTATTCTTGACTCCAAATCTAACGGACGTTAGAATGTTTTATGTTCAGCGGAGTCTAGGAGGGGTGGAGGACTATTCTGCTCCTGAAGGCTATAGCCTCCAGGAGCAAATGTGTTTATTAAGGAGGGCTATGACCAGGGAGATCAGGGTTGGGATCATCCAGATGGATGTCGAACTGGGCAACATCGCGGCTAATCTTGGCCGCGCCCTGCGGATGATTGAGGAGGCAGCAGAGCAAGGAGCACAGGTTGTTTGCTTACCAGAGCTCTTCGCCACTGGCTATAACATGGAAATTCTGGGAGAGCGGTTTGTGGAGCTGGCTCAACCTGCTGATGGGCCTGTGGCTCGGGCCCTGGGGCAGGTATCGCAGAAGCGTGGCCTCTATATCATTGCCGGGATGGCCGAGTCTCAGCAGATGCCCGGCGTTGTGTATAACTCGGCCCTGCTTCTGGGACCTGATGGTCAAGTAAAAGGTACCTACCGTAAGACCCACGCTTTTGGTCTAGAGCGCTTTTACTTCCGCAATGGTGGCGAATATCCAGTCTTTCAGACGGAACTGGGTCGCTTCGGACTGCTGATATGTTACGATGCCGGTTTTCCTGAGGCAGGGCGTGCGCTGGCACTAGCTGGCGTCGAGGTCATCTTCATCCCTTCTGCCTGGGAGATTAGGGATAAGGACCTCTGGGATGTGAATACTGCGGCCCGGGCGCTTGATAATCTTGTCTTTGTCGTCGCGGCCAATAGGGTCGGTATGGAGGGCACCCTCCACCTTTTTGGGAACAGTAAAGTGGTTGACCCACGAGGACATGTGCTGGCTGAGGCAGCTATGGACCGAGAGGAAGTGCTTGTGACAACTATCGACCTGGACGACATCGTCAAATGGCGGAAAGAAGTGCGTTATATGACTGATCGACGCCCGGAGCTGTATAGCATTCTTTGTAAACCACTTTAATTTGGGGTGTGTTGAGATGTCCACTGGTAGTCTGGATAAGATTGATGCGATCATAAAGGGTGGTCTAGTCGTCTCTCCCAGGGGGATAAAGCGAGTGGACATAGCCATCTCTGGGGGTAAGATAAAGGAGATTGGTATAGACCTCGGCTATGAGGCTGACCGCCTGATCGACGCTTCCGCTAAGCTTGTCTTACCTGGTATTCTGGACATTCACGTTCATCCGGTGTATGTGGATGATATAGAGCATCTCTCCAGGGTAGCTGCCTATGGGGGCGTTACAACCCTGATGCACTTCATCTACATCAACGCCGGTCACGATGTCGCTGGTACACTCGAGGGCGCTATCGCCGATGGCAACCGGAGATCACTCCTCGACTTCGGCCTCCACGTTGGTTTTCTCGATCCCAATAACCAGTGGCACTTCGTCCCAGAAGCGGTCAAATTAGGGGTCAGATCGTTCAAGGTATTCATGTCCTACGCTAAGCTGGGGCAGATGATAAGCGACTATAACCTGATTGCGGCTATGGACCTTATCGCTCAGCACGGTGGACTGATCTTGGTGCATGCCGAGAGTGGGCTGGCTATCGATTACCTTGAGGACAAACTCATGGCCCAGGGCGAACAGGGTCCCCATAGCCTGGTGGTCTCTCACCCGGCTATCCTGGAGACCGAAGCTGTCTATCGTGCTTCCTGCTTTGCCGCCGCGGTGAATTGTCCCCTCTACATTCCTCACGTCGCCGCTGGGGAGGCTGTGGAGGTCATCGCCGACATCAAAGCCACCGGTCAACGAATATGGGCAGAGACCTGTCCTCACTACCTCTGTTTGACAGAGAAGGCTGTGGATCGTTGGGGTACCCTGGCCAAGATCGGTCCACCCCTCCGCAGCGAGGCTGATTCCGAATCTCTCTGGGATGGATTGCGTGATGGTATCCTGGACGTAGTGGCTAGCGACCATGCGCCCAAGATCAAGGATCCCAGGGGTGATCTATGGAAGGCGAGTTTTGGTTCCCCGGGGACCGAGACGCTTCTCACCATGATGTATCAGGAGGGCTACAACAAAGGCCGCATCACCCTCAGCCGACTAGTGGAGTTGCTGAGTGAGACCCCAGCCAAGATCTTCGGTTTGTATCCGGCTAAGGGAGCGCTTGAGGTGGGGTCAGATGCGGACCTGGTCATCGTGGACCCGGCCATCGAATGGACGATCACCAAGGAGGAGCTGCACTCCAAAGCCAATTATTCCCTCTTTGAGGGTTGGCGATGCCTTGGGCGACCAATCTTCTCGATGCAGAGGGGACGAATCTTGTTGGAAAACGGTGAGCTGAAAGCTGAGGTTGGGCAAGGAAGATTTCTGCCGGTTAAGGAGCTTCCTTTGGTCTATGGAGCTAGATAGGCTAGGGTAATGGTAGAAATGCTGGCTATTCAAAAGGAGCGCCTGGCGAGCGATCTCAACGCTATCGCCCGAGTGGGGTTCACTGCTCAGGGGATGAACCGGGTAGCCTTCTCAGTGGCTGAATTGAGGGCCCGTCAGGTGCTCATTCATATGATCCAAAAGTCGCAGTTGGGGCTGCGTATAGATGGCTTCGGTAACATTTTCGGACAGATAGAGGGTTACGATAGAGATGCCCCAGAGGTGATGTTGGGCTCTCACCTCGATTCTGTGCCTCATGGCGGTCGCTTCGATGGTGCCGTCGGGGTCATTGCTGCTCTTGAGGTAGTACGGACCATTAAGGAGAGTGGCGTGCGTCACCAACATCCGATCGAGCTAGTGATGTTTGTGGCTGAAGAAGCCAGTCGGTTTGGTATAGCCACCATTGGGAGTCGCGTGATAACCGGCCAGATCGATCCTAAGGTGCTGATGAGCCTGACTGACTCCACCAAGACCACCCTCGGCTCGATGCTGACCCGTATGGGCATCGACGCTGAGAGCATCCATCGTGCCCGTCGAGATCCCGGAACGATCAAGGCTTACCTGGAGCTGCACATTGAGCAAGGACAGGTTTTGGAAAGTATGGGGGTGAAGATCGGTGTGGTGACCGCCATAGCAGCACCCACCCGCTTGCGGGTAGAGTTCATCGGCCAGGCGGATCACTCTGGCGCGACGCCTATGAACCTGAGGAGGGATGCTCTGGTGGCTGGTGCCCATCTTGTCTGTTTCATAGATGAGTTGGCCAGATCTAAGCGCCACACAGTGGCTACAGTGGGGATGATTCAAATCAGGCCAGGGGTCATCAACGTCGTCCCTGGCGAAGTGCGTCTTGGGGTGGATGTGCGCAGCATCTCCTCCGAGGAGAAACAAACTACCGCTGAAGAGATATTAGCCGAGGCCCGACGGATCGCTGAGAGGAGGGGTATGCAGGTGCATTTGGCCATCACCGACTCATCTGAGCCAGTAATGATGGATGCAGAAATAATAAAACTGATTTGCGACATCTGTGAGGCTCATAGCATCAGCTATATGACGATGCCCAGTGGCGCCGGTCATGATGCCATGCGCATGGCTAGTATCACCCGGGCTGGCATGGTCTTCGTGCCGAGCCATGCCGGCGTCTCTCATAGTCCTGATGAATGGACGGATATCAGTGATATAGCCCTTGGGGCGCAGGTTCTACTGGAAGCGGCGCTATCTCTAGCTTCATAAGGAGGCGATGTGACCCTGGATATGCCAGCGAGCACAGGGCGACCCATCAGAAAAGTAATTATCCTCGATGAGGAAGGCATCAAGCGCACCCTGGATCGCATGGCTCATGAGATACTGGAGCGGAATGGTGGGCCTCAGGGTCTGGCCTTTATCGGCATAAAGACGAGGGGGGTATATCTAGCTCAAAGGCTGCGAGACATCATCGCTTCTTCAGAGGGGGAGAAGGCTCCCCTAGGATCCCTGGACATCACGCTCTACCGAGATGACCTTGATGTGCTGCAATCGAAGCTGGTGGTAGGTGAGACGAGCGTTGATTTTGATCCCAGTGGCAGGCGCATCGTGCTGGTGGACGATGTGCTCTTCACCGGCCGGACTATCCGGGCTGCCCTGGATGAGATAATGGACCTGGGCCGACCAGCTGTAGTCTACCTGGCCGTGCTTATAGATCGTGGACACCGCGAGCTTCCCATCTGTGCTGACTTCGTGGGCAAAAGTGCACCCACTTCCCGGGATGAGGCTATAGAGGTTCGTTTGAAGGAATCCGATGGTGTCGACGAGGTTTTACTCCTCGGTGGCTCTGCTGCTTAACCCGTCACGTTTTTAGGGAGTTAAGGGTTCAGGATGATCTTGCCAAAGTGCTCCCGTGCTGCCATCGTACGGTGCGCTTCCGCGGCCTGTTCGAGTGGTAGGCAGCGATGGATAACTGGCTTCAGTCTACCCTGAGCCGCTAGATTGAGAAGCATCGTTATCTCCTGGGATGTCCCGGCGTAGGAGCCGATTATCTTAGCCTCTTTGCGAAAGACCTGAATGATATCCAGCGGTACGACCTCTCCAGCGTGGGCACCGCAGACGGCCATGGTGCCATCTTTGGTCAGGCAAGCCAGGCTGGCCAGGAAGATTTCGCCACCCACGTGTTCGAAAACTACATCGACACCCCTACCGCCGGTGAGCCTCAGTACCTCCTTGGCGAGGTCGGATTCTCGGTAGTTGATAGCGTCATCAGCGCCGTACTGACGCGCCTTCTGTAGCTTCGCCTCGCTTCCCGCGGAAGCGATCACCCAGGCCCCGGCGAGCTTCGCTATCTGTACTGCGGCGCTGCCAATCCCGCTACCAGCAGCATTGATGAGAACCGTCTGCCCAGCCCGGAGGCCGCCGCGCGCGATGAGCATGTGCCAGGCTGTACCAAAGGCGAGCTGAAATGCAGCAGCCTGATCATAGCTCAGGCTAGCGGGTATCCTGAAGAGGGCGCTTACGGGCACGCTGACGTATTCGGCATATCCGCCGGGAGCGTCGATCCCTGGCAGCAGCTGCATGTTAGCGCAGATGTTGTCCCGACCGGTCTGGCAGTAGAGACAGTGACCGCAGGGGAGGGCCTGGGTGACCAACACCCGATCCCCAATCTGGAGACCCCTGGCCTCCTTCCCCAGAGCCACTATGTGGCCGGCGATCTCCCGACCAAGGATATGGGGAAGTCTCAGGGGAATGCGGGAAGTCCCTGCCCGCAGATCCAGGTCGAGGTGATTGACAGCACAGGCTTGTACCCTTATCAGGGCCCCATCTGGGAGTAGCTCTGGATCCTCAACGTCTTCGTACCTTAACTTTTCTGGACCACCGTACTCATGAAAACGAAGGGCTTTCATGACTATCCTCTCCCTGTATTTGTGGGATTATGCTGCTCGTGTCTCCCCCTAATTGTTCAAGAGTGCTGAATATCTCCCCCAAACCCCCTGCAGGGGGTTTAAGGTAGCCCTGTGGGCTTTTTGTTGGTTGATACCCTCATCCCCCTGCCCCCTTCTCCCACTTCGTGGGAGAAGGGGGAACTAGGCTAGGGCGGAGCCCTTAGGACCCTCCAAGGAGGGAGCGCCCTCCTTGACCTCCCCCTTTGCTCCAGCGGGAGAGGGGAATAAAGATTTGGGGATACCCCAAACCCCAGTTCGCCGAAGGCGGACACTCCCCATCCTCCTTCGGCGGACGCCCCCTTGGAACCCCCGTTGTTCAGTCTCTAAGTGAAGCCGTAGGCTATCCAGTTCTTTTCCACCAGCTCCAGGTGTTCTGCCGGTGGCAGAGCGAGGGCAGGGTATTCATGTTTTCGCGTCGCGTCGATTCCAATTTTTGATCCCATCAGCCTGGCGCGGTCCGTTTGGGGCACATGGGGTGGGGCGATAGAAGGGTCCAGGGCCACCGCCGGGACGTTATCCATAACGATGATGTCCCGTGCCGGTTGCATGCGGAAGCTCAGGGCCCATTCCAGGGCGAATGGGTCTCGGATATCAATGTCGTCATCAACTACCACCGTGATCTTGCCACAAGTGGAGTCCACCGACCAGGCCGCCCACATCACCTGTTTAGGTTGTCCTTCGTACTGTTTCTTTAGGGAGATGACCAGATAGGCGATGGAGGCGCCGCTTTCCTTCAGATGGACGTCCACTATGGGCAGCCCCAGGTCTCGTTTCAAGTGTTTGTAAATGGTCCACTCTCGGCTGATGGCCTTGATACAGCTGCTCTCACTGGGTGGCATCTGACTGAAGAAGGCCTGGTAGATAGGATGGTGACGATGGGTGATGCACTTGACGTTGATGATGGGGAGATCGCCTGCTGCCCCCATATAGCCAGGGAATTCACCGAAGGGGCCTTCCGGCTCACGGTAATAGGGAGGTACCTCTCCCTCGATGATTATCTCGGCCGTAGCGGGCACCTCCAGGTCAACCGTCTCACATTTGACCAGCTCCACAGGCTCCCCTCGTAGCCCTCCGGCCACAGCAAATTCATCCACACCAAAGGGCACCTTAGTCACGGCGACGTAGCCGATGGTTGGCTCAGCCCCGACGATCACCGCTACAGGCAGGGATTCACCTCTGGCCTCAGCGGCCTGCATATGGAGGTTCATGTGTTGTATGGTATCGGCGAAGATGCCAGTCTTATTTTTACCCTTCAACTGCATGCGGTAGCATCCCACGTTGGGCACTCTGCTGATCGGGTCTTTGGTACAGACGTAAGGTGAAGTGAAGAATGGGGCTGGATCCTGACCTACAGTCCAGGTGGGAACCGGCAGTTTCAGGAGGTCAACGTCGTCGCCCTTGAGGATATTTTCTTTACATGGGCCCATCTCCACCAGACGAGGTGGAATGGGGTTGGATAGGGCCCTGTCCCACCGCTCGCCGATCTGGTCTACGGTGGTTTCCAGGGCCAGGGCGTAGACTTCAGGAGAGGCTCCCAGCAGCCCGACGGCCACAGGGATGGTGAAGCCACGCACGTGTTCAAAGAGAAGGGCCGATCGCCGTTCAGGAGGGATCTTCTGGAAGACCTTGCGGCAGACGGCGGCGATCTCCCAGTCCTTATCTACCTCCTTTTTGATACGCTTCAGCCTCCCCCCCTGTTCCAGGCGCGCTATATATTCCCGTAAGTCTCGGTAGGGCATCTCTTCTCCTTACTTAGGTGGGCTTAGCCCCTTGGACTTCTAGAATGGAGCGCCCCGATAAGAATCGGGGCGCTCTCAGGAAAGCTATGACTTTACCACGAAAGCTATGACTTTACCACGGGTAGGGCGATCACTGTTTGGGCAGGAAATCGTTGGTGAAGTAGTCCTTGGCTGGCTTGGCCTTCTCGATGCTACCACCCATCTTCAATAGCTCGATCGACCGTTCCCAATCCTTCTCGGACATCCACCCCGTGGGCTTGCCCTCCGTATTCTTGGTGTGTGCTAAGGAGGCTGTGGCCTCTATCTGCTTGCGGATGACGGTCTTTGACTGACCAGGCAGCTTAGGCACCATGATCTCCGTCGCCTCGTCCAGGTGCTTGGCCGTCCAGTCAAAGGCCTCTATGGAGGCGGCCACAAAGCGGCGTACCAGATCAGGCTTCTCCTTGATTACATCCTCGTGGGTGAAGATGCCGTTATTGACCGGATCCCAACCCAGGTCGCCCAAGAAGAGCTTCACAAACTCCACGCCGGCCTTCACTTCCATAGGATAGACTGCTGAGGTGATGTACTCAGGGGAGACATCAGCCTTCTTTTGCAGGAAGGTGGCCTGTCTGGCCTCAACGCCAACATTTATCTCCTTCACCTTGCTGCGATCGATACCGGTGCCTGCGGCAAAAGCTGGCCAGAGGGTCGAGAAGCCCTCCCCAGGACTAAGAATGATTGATTTTCCCTCCAGGTCCTTGGGTGTTCGCACTGGCTTATCTGGATATGACAGGATGACCTGCGGCCCCTTCTGAAGGAACAGGGCCACCATCTTGATGGGCACATCCTTGCTGACAGCTATGATGTAAGCCGCTCCACCCGTATAGCCGAACGTATCACTCTTGTTAGCCACCAAATTCATCGCTGCGGTGGACCCTTTCCCCTCTAGGACGTCAACATCGAGATTGTATTTGTCGAAGAACCCCTTCTCCTTGGCGGCAAAGAGCCAAGCGTATTCGCCCTTCATCACCCAGCCAAGACGGACAGTTACCTTATCCTTGGCTTTGGGCGTTGGCGTCGGGGCTGGTGTAGGGGCCGGGGTTGGCGTAGGGGCGGCGGCTACCGGCGTGGGAGTAGGAGCCGGTTTAGGGGTAGGTGTAGGGGTCGGGGCTGCCGCAGGAGCGCAAGATACCAACAGGCTCAGGGCAACCAGCAGACCGATGACTAGCAACCATGGTTGACGACTCTTAAACAGCATATCCTCCTCCAAAGTATTAATGGATACAATCTTTCACCGACCATCTCATCTCCGGATAAGTTTCAGGCATGCCTGCTTGTACAAATAGCTCTTCTTTGGCCGCACCTTCTTTCTTAGTGGATATGTTCTCTCGAACGGCAGTCTCAATGGATAGACTTCTGCTACTTACCTTGGAGTAAGTTCGGGGGTAAACTATCATAAAGGGGGTAAAATGTCAATTTTCATCAACCCTGATCTTTAGGGTACGGTATGGCCAGGGCAGCTGGCCCACGTACCCGGCCAACTAAGCCGGTTAGGGCAATGAGAGTCACCAGGTAGGGCAGTGTCACCAGGAGCTGGTAGGGGATCGGTACATCAAAGGCTTGAAGGCGAATTTGAAGGGCATCGACAGCACCAAATAAAAGACAGGCGCCTAATATACGCATCGGCCTCCAGTTGCCGAATATTACGGCTGCCAGGGAGATAAAGCCACGCCCGGCGGTCATATTCTCGACGAAGGTCCCCAGTTGGCCCAAGGAAAGGCAGGCCCCACCCATCCCGGCCAGGGCCCCACAAAGTACCGTGGCCACATACCGCACAGTGTTGACTCTGATGCCCACTGTGTCTGCCGCCTGAGGATGCTCTCCGACGGCTAATATGCTTAGTCCCCACGTTGTGCGGAAGAGAATGAAGGATAGGGTGGGAACGAGGAGAAGGGCTATGTATACAAGGATGATCTGGTCGAAGAGCACGTCCCCAATGAGGGGAATGTCGCTCAATAGCGGTATTGGTAGCTCCTTGAAGGTGGCCACGCTGGCTTGAATTTTCGTCACCCCAAAGATGGCGCGGAAGAAGAAGCCGGTCAGTCCCAAGGCGAAGAGATTAAGGGCAAAACCGGATACGATCTGGTCGGCCCTTAGGGTGATGCTCATAAAGGCATGGATCAAGCCCATAAGACCACCGCCGATCAGGGCACAGAGAAGTCCAATCCCTGGGTCGTTTGTATAAAGGGCCCCCAAAGCGCCGGCGAAAGCCCCAGTCAGCATCATCCCCTCAAGTCCTATATTAAGTACGCCTGCCCGCTCAGATAATACCTCACCCGATGAAGCGAAGAGGAGGGGTGTGGCCATTCTAAGACTGGCGGTCAAGTATTCGATAAGGAAATTGAGGCTCAAAATAGCTGCTAGCATCACTGTCTCCTACGACGCGACCACTTGGGTAGTTGCTGAATGACATAGGTGCCCACCACCAGCAGGACGACTAACCCCTGGATTATGTATACCAAAGTGACCGGTACCTGGGCCGTACGTTGCATCATGCTGGCCCCGCTGCGGAGGCTTCCGAAAAAGAGGGAAGCCAGGATGACCCCCGCAGGCTGCAGCTGGCCCAGAAGGGCCACTACAATACCATCATAGCCGTAACCAGGCGAGAAGGTATCCCTCAAGCGATGTTGTACCCCTAAAATCTCATTGGTGCCAGCCAAACCAGCCAGCCCCCCACTGATGGCCATGGTCAGGATAATGCTTCTGGCCACGTTGATGCCTGCATAATGGGCTGCTGAGGGCCCGGCGCCCACAGCTCTCACTTGAAAGCCCAGGGTCGTGCGCCAGAGAATCATATGGACGATGAACGCTGCGGCCAGGGCCACTATTATGCCTGCATGGAGCTGACTATCTGGTAATAAGATAGGTAACTCGGCGCTGCGCTGGATAGGGATCGTTTGGGGAAAGTAACGCTGTGGCTCTTGCAGGGGGCCGCGCACGAGCCAGTTGACGGCGTTGATGGCCACATAGTTTAGCATTAGGGTGCTGATTATCTCGTTGACGCCCCGTCTAGCCTTGAGATAACCGGGTATACCAGCCCAAATGGCGCCGGCAATGAAGCCGGCTAGCATGGCCAGAGGGATATGCACGAACGATGGTAATCCGGGGAAGTTCAGGGCGATCAGGGTAGCGGCCGTGGCGCCGGCGTAGAGTTGTCCCTCTGCTCCAATGTTCCATAAGCCGGCTCGGAAGGCGAAAAGAACGCCCAAACCGGCCAGCGTAAGAGGTGTCGCCTGCATAAGCGTCACACCAATAGCATTGGCGTTACCAAAGGCGCCATCCCATAGTCCCTGATAGGCCTCGATGGGATTCAATCCAATAAGGCGTATCAGGACCGCTCCGACGGCCAGGGCGAAGGCCGTAGCCCAGAGGGGCATAAAGGCCAGGAACAGGCGTAAGGGTGCCAGATGGGGGACCATCGCCCTGCGCTGAGCAGCAAGCGGTTGTTGCTCTACTTGATCCATAATCTTGTCTTGGTCGAACATCATTTGGCCCTAAGCGGCCTGCGCAGGCCGCTTAGGGCCTTACCGGGCAGCCTATTTACTCGCGGGGAGGGCCTCTTTAATTTTGCCTTCTTTAACATCCGCCACAATTTGAGCGATCTTATCCTTAACCTCTTTAGATAACTTCTGGTCGAAGCCATGGTAAGGCGCCAGTTGTAAATGCCCTGACTTGAAGCCCAATACATAGTTCTTAGCTTCAAATTTACCCTCGGCCACTTGCAAGAGGAACATCTCCATCACCTTTCCCATATCCCAGATCAGGCTGGTGACCACCGTATCTGGGGCTATGGCGTTGACGTCCCGACCCATGCCGATGGCCAAGGCTCCTTTATCTTTAGCAGCAGCGATGGAGCCGAGCTGGACGACGTTGGCATTGACGACGATCACATCAGCCCCTTGGGCCAGATAGGCGAGGGCTGTCTCCTTGCCTTTAGCCACATCGTCCCATGTGCCCAAATACGACTGGAGAACCTTAGCCTTGGGGTTCACGTAGGTTACCCCTTTAACGAAATATTCCTGGGGTACTCGAATGACCGGGATGTCCTGGCCGCCGGCTATACCAATCACGTTCGATTTGGTCATAAGGCCAGCCACAGCCCCTACCACGAAGCCCTGTTCCTCCAGTGCAGCCACCGAGGAGGCCACATTGGGGGCCTGTACTACAGTCGAGCTATGGACGACGAACTTCGTCTTAGGGAATTCCTTGGCCACTTTCAGGGCCGCATCGCCGAACTGAAAGCCGTGGCCGTAAATAAGGTCATAACCACGGCTGGCGTAGTCCCGAAACGCTGTCTCGAAATCCTTCTCCGGAATGGCTTCTTGGTAGGAGACCACTAGGTTAGGGTACTTCTGTTTGACGTATACCAGGCCATCGTATGCTGCCTGGACCCATCCACCGTCGTTGATATTGCCTGGGAGTAAGACAGCGAATTTCAGGGGAGGCATACTTATAGCGCCACCAGGGGCAGGTGCTGCCTGAGAGGTAGGTGTTGGTGCTGGCTGTGCTGGGGTACAAGCTGCCAGCAATGAAAGGGCAAGCATGGCTGTCAGGGTGATCCGTAGGATGTGTTTCATTTCAGGCATCCTCCTAAGCTTTATTTCGGGTAATCATCGAAGACGGTATGGCGACAACCCAGTCCTTGTCGGTTCATTCACCTCCCTTAACTGGAAGGGGGCATTTGGAGACGCCTCTCAACCCTATTCCTCTGGTCTTGGGATACCCCAAATTCCCCGCCTGCGGCGGGCAGGCCACCGGAGGGGCTTTGCCCCTTTGGGCTTCTCTTACCCCGATAGATCTCAAGTGTTTTAAACAGCCGGCGATAGGACATAGGACCGGGCTGCTATGGCGGGTAAAGCGAAGGATCTCGGGGGCTTAAATCGTAAATCTCTTCAGACCTCAGATGAGTATCTTCCGTACAATAATTGAGCCTATATAGCTCTCATCAGGACGAGTCGGGCAGTGTGACCAACAGTATTAGTGGGGAGCTACCCACTCTGATCTAAGATGGCCAACAGCACCCTTACCCCTTGAGGGATCAAGCCATCTTGGTAGGGAAATCTAAGGATCACCAAGTATAGGGTTCAGACAGAATCTATTATATCATACCCGTCAAGATCATGTCGGAGAGCCTTGAATAGCTCCCCCCAATCCCCACAGAGGGTTCAAGGTAGTCCTGCGGGCCTTTTTGTGTTCTGTGGGGCACATCCGAAAGACCCTTACCAAGCTATGCCCCCCTTGGAACCCCTGTTGTTCAGTCTCCGGTTTGGGCTTGACAAGAATACTGGAAATGGGAATACTATTCTAGCAAATGGGGGGCCTCCCTAACATGGATTGAAGGGGGAAGGGCAAGGCTGGAGCCACGAGAACAGCCTGGCTGTAGTAACATTAGCTCCCTGAGACCTGAAAGTTTTCGCTTAATTTCTTTAATGAGGTAGAGCACAAGCAATGTATATCGTTACCATTGAGACTGATAATTGTGAGGGATGTGGTGAGTGTGTCGAGGCGTGCCCAGCCCAGATCTTGAGCCTCAATGACCATAAGGCCCAGGTGAGCGGTAACCTTGATGAATGCCTGGGTTGCGAGGCCTGCGTAACCGTGTGTGAGTCTGGGGCCATCTCTGTGCAGGAGTATTAACTGTGATTCTACCTCGCCTGGTGATCGCTGCCCCTCAGGGTCGTTCCGGTAAGACCACCCTTAGCATCGGGTTATGTGCTGCCTTGACCAGGCGAGGCTTAAAGGTGCAGCCATTCAAGAAGGGGCCGGACTATATCGACCCGAGCTGGCTCACGGCCGCTGCCCAGCGAGCCTGCCGCAACCTTGACCTCTTCATGCTGGAGCGGGAGACACTTCTAGCCTCTTTTCAACGAGCCGCCAGCGACGCTGACCTGGCGATCATCGAGGGGGCCATGGGGCTCTATGATGGGCTTGACCTTGAGGGCAGCGGTAGCACAGCCCAGGTGGCGCGGCTCCTGCGCGCCCCAGTCGTTTTGGTCATCAGCGCGGCGCGTATGACGCGCAGCGTGGCCGCCTTGGTCGGTGGTTACCAACGCTTCGAGCCTGATACCAACCTGGCCGGGGTAATCCTGAACGACGTTGCCGTAGGTCGCCACGAGTCGATGCTGACGCACGCAGTCCACCGCTACTGTGGTATCCCCGTTTTGGGTTGTGTCCCCAAAGATGAAAAGTTACTCATACCTGACCGTCACCTGGGGCTGGTGCCCCATAGCGAGGACAGCGACCTGGCGGGGGCCATCGAGCGTGCTCGTCAAATCGTAGAGTCGTACGTGGATGTCGAGGCGGTGCTGGAGATAGCTCGCCAGGCGGAATGTTTGCCGCCGGTTGTGGTCGAGGAGCCTCCCTCACGCCGGACCTTTGTAAGGCTGGGAGTCATACGCGATCGCGCCTTCAGCTTCTATTATCCAGAGAATCTGGAGGCCCTGCAGCGGGCTGGCGCAGAGCTGGTTTACATAGATGCCCTATCCGACCCACATCTGCCCTACATCGATGGGCTATACATTGGCGGCGGTTTCCCGGAGATGTTCGGTGAAGCATTAGAGAGCAATATCTCACTGCGGCGAGACATCGCTGTGGCCGTAGATGAGGAGTTGCCCGTCTATGCTGAATGCGCCGGGCTGATGTATTTGGCTCGTGAGATTCGCAGGCATGATCGGATATATCATATGGTGGGGGCATTGCCCGCTGATGTGGAGATCTGCTCTCGGCCCCAAGGCCATGGCTACGTTGTGGCCGAGGTGGTTGGTGAGAATACCCTCTTCGAGATCGGGCAGCAGCTGCGCGGCCACGAGTTTCACTATTCCCGGCTGGTCAACCTCAGCTGGGTGCGCTCAGCCTATATGATGCGACGTGGCCGCGGGGTGGACGGCCATATGGATGGGCTCGTCTACAAAAACGTGCTGGCCAGTTACACCCATCTGCACGCCCTGGGTGTGCCCCAGTGGGCGGAGAACTTCGTCGCCCTGGCCCATAGCCCGGCTATTTCTCCGGATCGACGGTGATCACGTATATTCTCGGCTGCCCCTCTACCACATCAGCGCATTAGGGCAGCACGATAGCCTCAGCAACTAACTCCGACAACCCCTTGACCCGCACACCCAAGCGGTATTTACTGTTTATCTCAGTGAGTTGATCGAGACAGTTGTGACATGCGCTGGTTACTATCTCTGCACCGGTAGCATGAATCTGATCGGCCTTGGGCTTGGCCGCCATCATGCGTAGCTGAGTGAATTCAGACATAAACAGGAGACCACCACCACCCCCACAGCAATAGTTTTCTGTACCGTGCGGCTCCATCTCTTTGAAGTCGGCCACAACATTTTTAAGAATGTAACGTGGCTCTTCGATCAGTCCGCCATTACGTGCCATGTTGCAGGGATCGTGATACGTGACTGATTGGGGATTTCTCGACCGATCGAATTTCAATCGACCTTCTTTGATATAATCCACGATAAGCTCAAGGAAACTGCGGACGCGGAAGGGAAATCGCTTGTTGAGCCAATTTTCGGCTTCCCAGCGAAAACCGCGATACCCATGTCCACACTCGTTCCAGATCACTTCCCTCACCCCAAGACGAACGGCCTCATCCCGCATCCTTTGGGCGATAGCACGCATGACATTGTCGTCTCCAGAGAACATGGCGAAGTTCGTCGCGTCCCACGTCTTTGTGCTCACCGTCCAATCTTCGCCCGCTGCGTAGAATATTTTGGCCATGGCTATCGCCGTTAATGGATAAGACTTCAATTCCCGGGGTGTGAAGACGAATAAAATGCGTGCCCCTTGCTTGTCAAGGGGGATCTTTGCCTTAGAGTCCCCAACATCGGACTGTAGTTGCTCTTCCCACCACTCAATCGACTCAATAAAACTCTCCGTTCCAATGTCGCCGCTATTGCCAACGCGCAGGTGCGTATCAATCGGTTCCTGGAGATCGTGGGGAACCATGCCGATGCGAGCCAGCATCGCCCGCGCCGTTCGTACAATCAGGGCAACGTCTACCCCGAGAGGACAATTCAACGTACAGCGTCGGCACATCGTGCAGGTACCGAAGGCGAGGGAACGCAAATCCTGTAGGCCTCTCTCATCGAGGTCCCTGGCACCGATAAAACCTGGGGCTATTCGGCCAAGGGGATCGTGCAAACGACGATAAAAGCGCCGCAGTTGCTCGGCACGATAGGAAGGTATGTACCTTGGTTCAGGATTGGCCACAAAGAAATGGCAGGACCGATCACAGATCGCACAGCGCACACAAATTTCTAGGGAGGCCATAAGCTGTGGGCTCAGGCATGCGTCCAGCACTTCTACGGCGATGCGTGCCCTTTCAGCGGTGGTCGTTGTGTTTGCTGGTATAGCGATGTTATGCACTCTGCCCATCTATACCGCTCCCCTTCAACACGCCTCGATGACCGAACTGCATGCCGAAGAAGTATTTCGCAAAGAAAAAGTAAATGAAGTGGCGGATCTTGGTGAAGGGAATCAGGGCTAACATTATTGCACTAATAATGTAGAACACCAGCAGAGTGTTCGCGCCTAGCACCGTAAGGAAAGCAGCCGCAACGAAGAATGTCACGAGAAACGCAGAGAAATAATCGTCAGGAGTGCTGAGGGCACGTTCTCCCTTATCTACATACCGCCAGATGATTGCGCCCGCACCACACAACGTTCCCAGGCCAGTAAGGAGCAGGAAAAACCATCGCAGCGGTGCGAAGGGGGGCGTCCTGAGTACGTCTAGAGGCACCCCCAGACTTAAAAGTAGGACGGCAAACCCTGCGAAAATGCCGAGATGGAAGAATATGCCACGCAGATAGGCCACCCAGTGGATACGCGTGGATTCTTTTTCCCATGGGGCCATCCCCAGCGTGAAGGCGTACAACACACCACGAAGGGCGGAGCCTCGGGGCGTCGACAGGTCTCTTTTAGATGTCCGTGTAAAAAGGGGGCGCAACCTTACCATGAGTCCAGTTACAAACGCTATAAATGCCAGCACGACCATCAGGCGTGTGACAAGAAGTAGAACCATCGAATACTATCTCTCCTTTCCAGTCCAATATGATCTCAGGACTTAGTAGAAACCTTTTCGGCGGCTTCCAGTGCCTCGCTGAGAACCTGCGCAGCTCTGTCCTGGTCGATCGTTGACCAGGCCTGGGCTAACTCTATCAGCGCCTTGCTGGAGGCGAAGGGATCGTTCTCATCACGTATCCGTTTCGCTGCCGCGACGGCATTATCCCACGCTACAATACCGTGGGCCTTGTGGCTCTTCACCCACACGACCGCGATGTTACACAAGGACTGAGCGCGATCCGCATCGCTGTCGAGTTTATCCACAACCAGCATTGCTTTATCTGGAGCAACCCTGGCCCATTCTGAGGCGAGGGCGACAAGTGGGTGCATATTGGTCAAATCCTTCGCCAGGCCAAAGGCTTCGTTGAAAACCTGACCGGCCTGGGCAGCATCTGTTTTTACTAACACTGCGCCGATGGCAGTTAACGCTTCCAGGCGTGATGATGGCAGGGTTATATTCTTCGCCTCCTCCAGCGCCTGAGCAAGGTTAGTCTGGGCTAATGCGGCGACTGAGTCGCGCTCAACGTCAGCGCGCACGAAGGGATCGGCGATCTGCCTGGCCAGGGCGAGAGCTTGCTGAGGATCGACCGCTGTCCACTTGCTTGCTAATGATTGCATTGCCTTAGCCTGTTCATAATCATCGGGAATCCTGGCCACTTCCCGTTGGGCACGAGAGAAGATTTGTGCGCTTTTTGTGGCGACGGCCACATCTCGCAGCGCGGTGAATCGTGCCTCAGGAACATTCGCATCGATTTGATCGCTAAGGGATTCTGCCCTAGCTGGGGTGAATTTTGCTAGAGCGCTCGCTATATCCGACAGAGCGAAGGATTTTGGCTCTACCTTATCAACCTTAAAGGCAGCGTCAGCTGCCTCCAGTAGAATTCTGGGCGCATCGCCTGAATCCGAGGCCAACGCTATTTCTTGTAAGGCCCAAGCCCGGTCATAAGGATCAGTCATTTGCCTTGCCATCGCGATAGCACGAGGCAACTGATTCATCTCGCGCAAGGCCCAGACTTGCACGAAAGGGTTGTGAATGCGGTCGGTTAGCTTCAGAGCGTTATCCAGGTCTATCGTCGCCAGTTCGACAGCGATGCCGCGCAAATCGAGGTCGCGATAGCGGCTGTCTGGATTCTGCATGGCCAGCTGCGCGGCGGCGTTAAGTGCGTCCCGGGCACCATCGGGGTCGATCTTACGCCATTCCGTCGCGATGACACGCATCACCCAAGCGCGTCCCGCTAGCGCCTCAAGGCGGTCTGCCAGGGCAAGAGCAGACGTGCGGTTATCCGGGCTCCAGGTCTCGGACAGGCGCCTCAGCTCTGCTGCCCGTGCACGAATTGCCTCCCCGTTTGAACTGGACTGACGCGCCGCGGACATGCTTTCAGTGTAAACTTTTGCGGCACGCTCCGGGTCCATCCGGCCCAATCTCGCTGCGATCTGTCCTAGTATCCAGGCACGCTGTTGAGCGGTCTCAACCTGCGCTGCCAGCCGACCATCTTCCTCTAAGATGTCAGCAGGGTTGGGCTGAGTCGGAGGTGCAGGAGGCTGCACACCAGCGCAACTCGACAACAAAATGGACCCACATAAGAGCAAGACAATGGCGGTCAGATTACCTGGTCTCGGCATCACGTTGTTTCCTCTTGGATTCCAGGATGTTGTGCAAGCCAATGAAAATTCCAAAAATAATGAAGAGAGCAATCAGTGTCGCCACGCCCAGGGCGATGCGTTTGCGCAATTCGTCGCGCATCTGGTTGATCTGTACATATAGCTTGTTTGTCTGAAAATTTACTACCTTAGTCTGTTGGTTGATCTGTGAAACGGAAATCACGTGCTTTTGCTGGATAACATTGAGCGTATCCCTCTGGGCCAGTGCGCTCTTCTCCCAATCACCGGTTGCCACGTGTTCTTCAGCCAATCTGCTGCTTGCCCTTGTCACGATACAGAGAAGCGTACCTGCCTGATACATCCCCTCTTCAAGTTCCCGCAGTGGTTGACATGGAATGTACTTGGCCCGATAGACGCTCCTTCGCCACCTCAGCACTGGCTCAGCGAGGCGAGGGTCATTCACCGAATGGCATTCGACGCAGTTGTTGCCCTTCGTTACCTCCCTTGTTTGTGAGATAGCGTGGGATGGCGAGGCTTTGCTGAGACCTATCGTAGCAAAGCCGAACACGATCGAAACTGCAACCAAGAGCAAGGTCAGCGATTTCATCTCTTCCCCTAGCTAATCATCCCCCAAATTGTAAGCGCGATCCCCACGACCATCGCAAGGGCGGCCATAGCAAGCAACAGCGGGCGCTTACGCATATTGGCCTCCTTACTGCGATCCCAAAATGGCAAGGTCAGTAAGGCAAGTACGGCGACTACCTGAACACCAATGCCAATTAATTCGCTTGGAAAGAGTTTCAGTGCCTGATATGAGGCGAGGAAATACCATTCTGGCTTGATATGCTCGGGAGTGACGAGGGGATTTGCCGGTTCACCAGCCGCTAAAAAAGGCCAGGGAATAAAGAAGACGATGAACGCATAGATCATCAATACACAAAGTACAACCAGGGCCATATAGGTTACTTCATTGGGGAAAAAGGGCTCTTTCTCCCCTGGCCAATCCCTATAGCGGTCTTTGTTTGCCATGAACCATCCTCGAATCGTTCGTCATAACGGCTGGGAGATACCAGTGCGTCGAATCATCCAAAAATGGAACAGCATAAAAAGCACGAGCACCACCGGAATAATGACCACATGCAAGGCGAAGAACCGCGAAAGTGTGGCTTGTGTCACCAGATTGCTACCCCTAATCAACAGCAATAGTCCATCACCAATGAACGGAGTCACTCGCACTGAGTTGGTCACGACAGTCGTCGCCCAAAACGACATCTGTGACCACACCAAAACATAGCCCGAGAAGCACAAGGCCAGAGTAAGGAGCAGCAGGAATACACCCGATACCCAGTGCAGCTCGCGAGGTTTTTTGAATGCACCTTGGTAGAACACACGTAGCATGTGAATGACTACCGTAATTATCATCAGATTTGAGCCGACAGCGTGAATGCGGCGAACCAACCAGCCGAAGGAAACGCTGTTATCGATGTTCACAATGCTCTGGAATGCCTTATCTGTCTCTGGTATGTAATAGAGCATTAGAAACATTCCCGATAGGGTCATAATAATAAAGATTACCAGGGAGATCCCTCCGAAACAGCGCAGCCAGTGAAATCCCTTGGGAACAACCTTTTCCGTCAGCTCGTCTCGCACGAGCTGACGGATCTGGAAGCGTTCGTCAAGCCAATCCACTACCGCATTCACTGCAGTTATCATGTGCCTCCTACAATGATCTGGTCCGGTAATTCTCTAAGGCGCAGTTGCTCCAACGGGATGGGGGGAGGTCCGGAAATCACCTTACCATTCTTATCAAATCGCCCATCGTGACACGGACAGACGAACTGTTGTTTTGCCGGTTCCCACTTCACGATGCAACCGAGATGCGTGCACACCAGCGAGAAGGCCCGAATCCCGTTGGTCCTATTCATCACAATGGCCGGTTCATCACCGTAAACTATAGTCTTAACTGCGCCTGCAGGTAATTCAGATAAGGGGATGGTCATTGGGCGTGGTACACCCTTTGGCGCGGCAGAAAGATATCTATAAAGGGGATAGACGAACTGGCCCAGACCCATAGCGGCAACGATAGACGCCAGCAGACCGATTAAGAAATCGCGTCGTGTCACCAACTGGGATGGGCGTGGCCCCTTGATAGGGGTATAGGTTGCGTCACTCATCAACGTCCCTCAGGGATCAATTTCACACCAACATAGCTGTGGCAGTTGTTACACGATTTTTGCACTTCATGGCAATAGAGACACTGGTGTAAGTTAAAATCAACCTGGTTCTGACCGAACACGCCCCTATCTACCACCTCCATGTGATGAGTCTTCCACCAGTCCAGAGGGTTATGGTAATCAGGAGCGGTGTATTGGGGTTCGATCTTGATGGCCAGTGGCCCCCTGCCATCCTTCACAGGTTCTGGCACACGCACCACAGCCACAATGCTGAATAGGACTAAAGCGGCAATAACGATAACTGACCACAGGATGGTGGTGACCAAATTTGTCTGTCTCATAACACTAGTGCTTTAGAGAAAAGGTCGTGCACGCCGCCCACTCTCACGTCGACCTTATAGTGTTTCATCACCTCTGGCAACTGGGCCTTGCAGATCGCACAGGGGGTGGCCAGATAGGTGGCTCCAGTCGAGCGACATGCCTCTGCTCGAATCTTGCCACCGGCAAAGCGTGTAGGCATGATCTCATCGGTCAGAAGTCCGCCACCTGCGCCGCAACACACAGTTTTCTGGCGGATGGTTTCAGCGGGCATCTCGACGAAGTTGTTACAGGTTGCGGCAATTATCTCTCTGGGTTCCTCCAGCAGTTGGCCCGCTCGGGCGGGATTGCATGGGTCGTGGTACGTGACTAGCATGTCATCGTTCCCGCTGCGGTCAAGTTTGAAGGCACCCCGCCGAATTAGGTCTGCGGTGAGTTGACAGATATGCATTGGGTAAGGTGTATCGAGAAAATCCAGAGGGCCGTTCAGGGCATCGGTCATTATGCCAGCACGCCAGGCATGGCCACACTCACCCCAGATGATGCGTTTCACCTTCAGCTCCCTCGCCGCATCCACAATGCGCTTGTTCACCTTCTTTAGATTGTGAAAATTGAGAAACAACCCGAAATTTCCCGCTTCATTGCAGTAAGTGCTAGTCGTCCAGCTCACTCCAGCCGCGTAGAATAACTTGGCATACCCCATCATCGTGTCGGTGTTAGCAAAATTGTCCGCTGAAGGCATCACTAACAGAACCTCTGCACCCACCTCGTCCACAGGCAACCGAATATCCTTACCTGTTTCCTCACGTAGCTCCTCTTCGAGGAACTCGCAATTATCTTTCCATGCTAGGGGTGGTATGCCGAGATTATTCCCCTGTTCGTAGACCTTGGCAATCACTTCTGTCACATACTTCGTCCCAATGCCGATGGAGGCCATGATCTCCCGTGCGGCCATGGTAATTTCCGCTGTATCGATCCCGTATGGGCAAAAGACTGAACAACGGCGGCATTCCGAGCACTGGTAGAAGTAGGTATACCAATCACGGAGCATGTCTTCATCCAGATCATGAGCATCCACGATCTTCCCGAACAAACGCCCAGCCAGCGTGAAATAGCGACGATACACCTTACGTAGCAATTCGGCCCGGGCAACGGGCATATTCTTGGGGTCGCCCGTGCCCAGATAAAACTGGCACTTATCTGCACACGCACCACATTTTACGCAACTATCCATCATCACCTGCAGCGAACGATATTTTTTAAGTAATTCGCCGAATTTCGCTATAGCCCTTTCCTGCCAGTCTGGTATACGACCAGCAGGCAGTTCGATGGCCACCAGGTCCTTCACCTTAGCTGGATAGCAGACTATGTTCGCCGATACGTCCTCTGATAGTTCTGGAACCGTGATGGAATAAGTCACTGCAGCGTCACTCCGCTTTTTGCTTCACTATTGGTGAGTATTTTTGCCTCATTCAGCGGATAGTTCCAGGGATTAACGTATCGCCTGCGCACGTCAAAAATCTGGGTGCGCACTGGATTAAACAGCAGTCCTATACCGTGGACCAGTTTGCTGAAGGGGAAATACGCAACTAATAACAGTACTAAGCCAAAGTGAATCTGGAAGATGGGGTCGCTGGGGAGCCCCACGGGGGCAAAGGTGATCAGGCCCAGAATGAACGCTTTAATGTCAACAAGATAGGGGCGGGCATAATAGTGCATCAACATACCCGTGCCGGCGATACACAGCAAAAGAAAGAGGATGAAATAATCGGCCATAGAGGAGACATAAAGGGTCCGCGTGATAGACACTCGCCGATAGAAGAGATAGAGGATGGGCAGGGGTAGAAGGAAGCCGGCGTAGATTCCGATAGTTTGCACCGTCATTATCCAATCTGGAACTGGATAGAGAAAATAACGGAGATGACGTAGGAATACACCTAACAAGCAGAGATGAAAGAGCCATCCGCCAATCCACAACAAGCGTGTTCCCTTTAATAAATTTTGAAACAGGAAAAAATCACCTACTACTCGAGCCAACATGCCAAAAACAGATTTTGGTGCTGGCGTCAAGGGAATAGGCAAGGGGGCTGGCGTTTTCACCCAGACCTGGATACGGTACACCATCCCGACGATGAATAAAAGGATAGTGAGATAGAATGCCGCTGTGAAAATTATGGTCATTATGGTAGTGTAAAGTGCGGAGAGATCCACGGGGGTTTCCTCACGCTGTTTGAATGGAACTGGTTGTGAATTATCGTCGCTCTGGGCGGCTGGTGATTCTTTCACCGTCCAGAGCGACGCGTCTTCTTACACACAACCAGTGGGTTTGGGCAGACCAGCGACCTTACAGGCACCCTTGGCCGGACCACCTGGAAAGAGTTTATAGATATACTTCAGGTCGAATCCGGTATCCTTGCACAGCTTACGAATCATTGGTGCAATACCAAATTCCTGATAATAGTTGCGCAGATAGCTGATGACCTTCCAGTGATCCGATGTTAATTCCTCGACCTCCTCTGCCTTGGCCAGTGCTTGGGCGATTTGCTCATTCCACAGAGCCGGCTCCTGCATGAACCCATCCTCATCCACTTCTATCTCGTTACCATCGTATTTGAATGTTGGCATAGTTATGTACCTCCTAAAGTTAAAGTCTCTATAGGCCAATCGCCAGATTCGCCTCTGGCGATTGGTTTTAGCTAAGAACCCCCGCCCTTACTCTGGTAGCTTGATGAACGTTGCACCGCCATAGGAAACGAACTCCAGTGCCCCGTCTTTTACCAACTCGGATAGCGCCTTCTTTGCGGTGGGGTGATCGATCCCTAATCCATTGGCCACATCCCGAGCGGTAAGCATCTTCCCCTTCTTTTTGAAGAACTCAATGATCTTCCCCTTGAGTTCCTCTTCAGTTTCACCTGGCATTTTGTCTACCTCCTATCTCTACCACTTGAAGGCCGGAGTAGTACGGAACGTCTCGGTGGCAAAGGTAAAGTCATCGATCAATTGCTCAGTGAAGGGGATGCCTGTGAGCAGGAAGAAGCGGTCCCAGCCGATCCGCTCGATCCACTCCCCCATGCGCTCATGCTTATGAGCATGCCTGGCCCAGGTCTCGATGATGTTCTTTACTGCGGCCACAGTCTCAGGCCAGCGCGGTGGATTGTTGGGCAAATAAGGGATGACCAGGCGGGAGAAAGCAGGAGGAGTGCGGGCACTGGAAACCTTGCCTCCAACCCAAATGGAGACCCCATCGCCCTCAGCATCTGCTAGAGGTAAGCCAGGGCACATCGTGTAGCAGTTGCCGCAATACATACACCGCTTTTCGTTGATGATCAGACTTTTCTCCTTGGGATCTGGGCGAATGGCACCTGTAGGGCAAGCAGCGATCACATTGGGTATTTCGCACTTGGTACGGATGATCTCGTGGTTGGGCTTTGGTGGTTTGCGGTGTATCCCAAGTATGGCGACGTCCGAGCAGTGTACTGCACCG
Organism: Chloroflexota bacterium; assembly: GCA_023475225.1. Classification (NCBI taxonomy): domain Bacteria; kingdom Bacillati; phylum Chloroflexota; species Chloroflexota bacterium. The sequence goes on along the minus strand of JAMCVK010000036.1, from coordinate 117,416 downwards.
CACATATTTAGACAGCAGGCCAGGGAGATACGGCAGTAAGCTGGTAATTTCCAGCTCATAAAGTAGTCATACAGCTCGTCCATCAACGCCTTCACCAGGCCAGAGGCATCTGTCGCTGGAGTATGGCAGTGGGCCCAGCCCTGAGTATGCACGATGTTGGTAATGGAGTGTCCTGTACCACCTACCGGATACCCTTTGTTCCTGAGCTCAGCTATGAGCTGTTCCACCTTACTTCCATCAGAGACAAGGAATTCTATGTTATGCCGACTGGTGAAACGAACGTACCCTTCACAGTATTTATCGGCGATATCGCAGATCTCTCTGACACGATCAGTGCTCAGCAAGCGCTCTGACCCGGCCCGAACGGTATACAGTTCGTCACCTGATTCAGCAACATGCTTCAGGAGCCCGGGCTTGAGACGCTCATGATATTTCCATTTTCCGTAATTCCTCTGAATCACGGGGGGTAGCATCTGCGTGTAATGAGGGGGACCAAAATCTGTGCGGGCCATCTTATTTCACCTCCTCAGCCGACCAGAAGTAGTAGGGGTTCGCTCGTGGTCGTATGATCATCTGGGGAACTGGCCGCAGACCTGTGGCGCGCAAGAACTGCCCCATCCCGAGCCGGTTGATCAGTTCTCCCAAGCGTTCACGCATCTTGGCGTTCTCATCCCACCAGTCAAAGATTTTGTTGACCAGGTCCTTCAGCTCTCCGTATGGGGGCTCCATCTTCATAAAGGGCACGACTACCCAGGAGAGTAAAGCCCCTTGAACGATGGGGGCCTTGCCACCTACCAGGATAGTGGCCCCACGTTGCTCACCAGGACGCAATGCCTTAGGCATCTGGTTGATGCAATGCATGCAGCGGTTGCATTCCCTATCATTGATCTTCAATGTCCGGGAATGTGCATCCCATTCCATGCATTTGGTTGGGCACAGATCGACCACCTCACCTTGAATATCAAACCCTGATTCCCAGTACTTACCAACCTCATCCTCATCGATCTGAATGTTCCCCTTCCAGGTGCCAATCACGGACAAGTCCGACCTGGCGATGGAGGCCACACAGTCGTTAGGACAACCGGCAACTTTGATCTTAAACTTGTAAGGGAACATTGGACGGTGAAGTTGTTCCTGGTATGCTACCGTGAGATCGTGACATATGTCTAGAGTGTCGATACAGGCATATTCGCATCGCGCCGGTCCTACACAGGCACTGGGGGTCCGCAAGCACGACCCTGAACCCCCTAGATCAAAGCCGATCTCCGCCAGATCGTCGAAACAGAGCTGTAGGTGCTCTGTTGTCGTACCCAAAAGGATGATGTCACCCGTGGCCCCATGGAAGTTGGTTAACCCGCTTCCATGTTTGTCCCACACATCGCAAAGTGCGCGCAAGGCCTTAGTGGTGTAGAACCAACCAGAGGGCTGGTTGACCCGCAAGGTGTGAAACATCTCCACGTTAGGGAAAAGGTCCGGTCGATCTGAATAGCGCCCAATCACACCTCCACCATACCCTTTTACGCCAACGATCCCCCCATGCTTCCAGTGCCCAACCTTCTCTTTGTAAGATAACTCAAGCTGTCGCATCAGGTCTTTCGCCGCTGGTTTCTTCTGCGCAGCCTCCCTCATATCCCTTACGAAGCTCGGCCAGGGCCCTTTTTCCAGTTCATCCAGGAGGGGTGTTTCTGAATCTGGCATTTTCTTTACCTCCATTCCCTTTTCCTGAGCTATCCCCTGCTCCTCAAGATACTTCCAACAAACTCTAGCCCTTCAACCTATGAAATCTAGCGCTGATCACATGCCTTGAGAATAGGTCTCCTTGTGTATTTTGTATTAGGTCAAATGACCTATTTTTAGAGTAGGTCAATCGAACTATCTCCAGCGATAATTGAGGGAACAGTGTGTTACGGCTTGATCAGTCCCTGCCGAATGGCATACCTGACGAGCTCAGCACGACTGTGGATACCTAGCTTCTCCATGATATTCGCGCGATGCACCATGACCGTCTTTGGACTTAAGCACAACTTTTCAGCGATCTCACGGCTACTCAACCCTTCCGTGATCAACTTGAGTACCTCTGTTTCCCGTTCAGTCAAGCGTGGCTGTTGCCCACATTCTTCGGCTGCCTCCCTCATTCGAGCTATCACCTCGCGAGCAACAGCGGGATGCAGGAAGGCATCCTCCTGGTACACAGCACGGATAGCAGCGACCAACTCCGCTCCACCAGATTTTTTCAAAACGTAACCAGCGGCGCCAGCCTCCAACACGGGGAAAACATACTCATTGTTATCGTGCTGAGTTAGAACGAGTATCTTCACCTCTGGAAATGCCTGCTTGATCCGGCGGGTCGCCTCAAGCCCGTCCATCACAGGCATCGAAATATCCAGCAGCACCACGTCCGGTCTGAGTGTTTCTACCTGCTTCAATGCCTCTAACCCGTTCGCCGCCTCCCCGATGACTTGAAGGTCATCTCGCCGCGCCAACAATGAACATATACCATCGCGCAGGATAGCATGGTCATCAACAACCAGGACCCGAATTTTATCCATCATCACCTCCAAGGGAAACGCAGATCCGAATCTCTGTGCCATTACCGGGCATGGAGGTGATATAAAGTTCACCCCCGATAGCGCTGATCCGTTCCTGCATGCCCATCAATCCCCAACCGCATTTCGGATCGGCGGAACGGGCAATTGAGTCCACATCGAAGCCGATGCCATCGTCCTTAACGACAATCTCCAGCGCATTCGATTTTCGAGCGAACCTTATGGTAGCGTGGCGTGCCCCGGAATGCTTAGTAATGTTATTGATTGCTTCTTGCACGGTACGAAAGATCGCTGTTTCAACTACCGGTGACAAGCGAGGCACATCTCTAGCCTTCTGCACCTTAAGGCGCACCCCCAGCTCTCCCAGCCGTGTCTCTGCATACCAGCGCAGCGCCGCTGTCAACCCCAGCTGATCGAGCATCGTCGGGCGCAGATCGAAGATAATCTTATGGATTTCGTCGATGGTATGGATGGTCAGTTCCCGCATTCGTTGCAGCAGTGGCTGCATCTCTGATGAGGAGCCCGCCTCTCTTGCTGTATCAAGGGTATACAAAAGCGCGCTCAACGTCTGGCTGGTTTCATCGTGTAATTCTCTTGAGATACGTTTACGTTCCTCTTCCTGTGCGGAAATGACTGCACGCAATAAGGCACCACGCACTTGCTCTTTGCGCTGCAACTCCTCATATAGCTGCGCGTTCTCAACAGCAATGGCGATTTGGTCGGCTATAGAGGTGAGCAGCGCGATCTCTTCCGTTGAAAATTCGTGCAGTACACGTGTACCAACACACATGCTCCCCAGCCTTTGGCCTTTAGCGATCAATGGGATATGGGCCAATGAGCGTAGATTTTCCCGTTGAAGGGCGGTACCCGCCGTTGTCTGGTAATGAGGAACGTTCGATACTATGACAGGTTTGCCGGTGTCCAGTACCCCAGCACACCCACTATCGCTGAGTCCAACGCGTGTAACGACCATAGCCGCCTCTTTCGATAACCCTCGAAACGCCCGCAACTTCAGGGTGTGATCCTCCCCTTCAACTAGAAAGATCACACCCACGTCCACTCCGCTGATCCGCATAACCTCGGCCAGCACGATATCCAGACACTCCTCCAGATTCCGTGATTGAATGACGGTACGAGCAATAGTATTCAGCGCTGAGAGATCACGATTACGGGCGAGTAGCGTTTCCTCGAGACGTCTCTCTTGAGTCACATCACGCCATACCTCAACGATGCCATTTACCCGTCCACCTTCATCTATAAGCGGAGAGGCAACGATGTCCAGATAACGCCCTGAGCCCTCCTGGGGGTGAAAGTGCGTCACACGAACAGGCCGACCTGTCTCGACTACGATGGGTAGCGGACATGGACAATCGGCTGATTGACAGGGCGTGGACCCGTGAGCGATTTCGTAACAGGACTTGCCGATAGCAGCACATCCGTCGTCTAGATGCCTGCTTAGCCTCGCATTAACCTGTCTCACACGATAGTCCCGATCAATCACCATCAGCTCATCACTGAGACTGTCCATCACTGTTTGGAGTTGGTCACGCGAGCGCTGGGCTTCCTCTTGCGCCGCAACACATGCAGCTGTGCGCTCCTGCACACGCCTATCGAGTTCGCGGTTCCATGCCTGGCTCTCTTCCATGGACGTCTTCAAACGCAAGCGCATTTCATCAAAAGAGCGGGTTAGGGTGCCGATCTCATCACGACCATGCACCTCTAAAGGTGTCTTCAGGTCACCACTGGCTATGCGCCGCGTCGCTGTTGTGAGAGCCTGTACGGGCGTGATCACCATGCGCGTAGTCACATAGACCAGTCCCAGCACACCCAACAGCGCCATTGCGCCCAGGGTGAAAATCTTTGACAGCAATTGATGCCTCGGCGCGAACGCTTCAGCTTCGCCTTGATGAACTGCGACTCCCCACTGAGCCCGATACAGGGGTGCAAAGGCCAACACCTCGCGCTGGCGGTCCAGACCCCACGACGAGACATGACAGTCATGACAGGTCGTCACAAGCGGGCGATGGTCTTGGATCATCCTGATTAGATTGCCACTGTGATCGCCGAACTTTGAAACGCGATCGGATCGGCTGCTGGAAAGGATCACACCATTAGCATCCACAAGATCTGCATAGCTAGTTTCGCCCAGGGCAGGAGAATTGGCCAAGACGCCAATGTTCGACCCGTTCAAGTCGATGGTCAGGGCAAGTAAACCGATCACCTCTCCCGCAGCGTTTCGAATGGGGGCAGCTGCCAGGACTGATGGCTGGGGATTATGAGCGTCGATGGTGCTTGATATCGAGAAACGTTCGCCTTTCAAAACACTCACCACCGGGGTGGCATGGTCCAGTGAGAGAGAGGGGGCGCTTGGTGGTTGTGTCATGAGGATTCTTCCCTTGTTATCAAGTAGATAGACCTGGTCACCAAAAAGGGCAAGGCGATGAGCTACGGCTTTCAAGGCATCTTCGCGTTGCGTCGGATCCACTAACTCCTCTTGTGTGGCGGCAGTGGTCAGGGCGTGATCGATGTTGGCCAGGACGTAATCGATACGACTGGCCATGGTCTGGGCCAGCGCTACACGTTCTTGCAGGGTGCGGTCGGTGTTCTCTTGGAGGGCGCTTATACCAAGAAAGGCGAAAAGGCCTACCAGCGAAATCACACCAATGGCGGCGATGATCGCCATCTTCCTGCCCAGACCGATGTTGGGCCAAAAGAAACGAGACACGTGGTGCTCAAGCGATTTCTCAATGAAATTCCATTGTGGCTGGATTATCACCCACCTCCCTCTCCCCCCTTGAAAGTGTCGCATATTATCCCCCGGGGTTCAAGGTAACCCTTCAAGATTTCATTATGAGAGTCGGGACACATCCCCAGGCCCCTACCCCTGGCAATTCTGCTATTCGGCTTTCCCATGATAGTTAATGCGCTTTGGTTTGTCCATGCCGGGCTTTATGAGAGACCGGTTACCTCACAGGTGGATTACTACATAGTGTACTAATTTTGGCCCTAAAAATCATTTATTTTTAACATATCTTTTTTCCTAGCTCTTTCGTATACTTTGGGTTATTCTAAGCCCTGCTCCAGGCAGAGCCTGGAGTGCCTCTGATAGGGGGTGATCGCCTCAGCATATAGCCACTGGTGTTCCCCTACTTGATTAGGGAGAAGATTCATCTTATTAGGAGGTAAATGGGAGTGAGAAAAGTCACGGGTATCCTGTTGGTGATCCTGTTGGTTAATGTCCTGATAGTGGGCTTGGCGGGTTGTGCCCCGGGCGCCCAACCTGCGCCTACGGCCACGAAGGCCGCTGCCCCAGCGCCCACCAAGGCCGCAGCCCCTGCACCTAAGGTAGAGAGCATCGTAGTCAGTACCTGGGGTGGCAACTGGAAAGATACGCTGGATAGGGAGGTAAGCAAACGCTTTACTGCTGAGACGGGGATCAAGGTCGAGTATGAAGTCGGTGGCACGGTCGATCGCCTGGCCAAGGCCAGGGCGGCTAAGGGCAAGCCTCAGGTGGATATCACCCTCACCACCACTCATATGGGGCGCCTATACATCTCGGATGACCTCTTCGAGAAGCTCGATCTCTCCAAAATCCCCAACTCCAAGGATCTCTTCAAGGAGGCGGTTCGCAGCGATTATCACCTGGGTGTGTGGTCCTACGTCTACACCATCGTCTACCGCCCCGACCTGATCAAAGAGAATATTACCTCCTGGGCTGACCTTTGGAAGCCAGAGTTCAAGGGCAAGATCGGCTTGCCCGACTTCGACCCCAGCCATATCATCGTGATGAGTGCGTTGCTATCAGGCGGCAATGAGTTCCAGTGGGAGAAGGGGCAGGAGAAGCTCAAGGCCCTCAAACCCAACATTGCCGGCTTCTACGCTACCGATGCCCAGAGTCAAGACCTGTTGAAGACCGGCAACGCACCGATCGAGGTCATGCTCAGCATCAACGCCTTCCACCTCAAGGAGCAGGGTGTACCGGTCAAGATAGTCGACCCGAAGGAAAAGGCAGTGGTTGGTATCGACACGGTCGCCATAATGAAGGGGATCGACCCGGCTCGCCGGGAGGCGGCCTATAAGTACATAAACACCATGCTTGATAAGGATGTCCAGGAGAAGCTGGCCGCCTCCTTCAAGTGCGGGGTGATGAACATGAAGGCCAATCTCCCTCCTGAGTTAAAGGGCCAGCCAGGTGTCCTGGCCACACCGGATGACTGGAAGACGAAGGCTTACCTGATTGATGATGGACAACGGGCCAAGATGATGAGCGCCTGGAAGGAATGGTTCAACCGCGAGATCGTGGCCAAGTAGGGCCGGATAATATCCTGCACATCCTCAGGATGAGGATGTGCAGGATCGCTAATAAGGTATAATGATCTCTTTAGAGAAGAAGACCTTTGAGCTCGCTTATGGAAGGGCGCAGCTAGCTATTTCTCTGCCAAGGCAAAACCTCCTTGGCCTGCTCAGCGGCAAGAGGGTGGCTAATCTGCCTGATGTCAGAGCGGCCGTGCGGCGTGTCCTCAGCCAACCTATCGGCTCCCCACCACTAGTTGATATCGTGCGAAGAGGGGAGAAGGTGGCCATCATCGGCGGGGACATCACCCGTGTCTGGGTGCACTATGATCTGCTCATCCCGCCAATCCTCGACACGTTGAATCAGCGCGGCATATCCGATGATGACATCACTGTCATCATCGGACAGGGCACACATCGCTCTTTGACCAGGGAGGAGGTCCTGACCGTTTATGGCGCTGAGGTCGCAGCCCGGGTGCGGATTGAGGGTCATGATTGCCTGGATCGAGCTAATTTAGTGAACTTGGGAAAAACGGTGCGGGGCACCCCCATCGAGTTGAATAAGAAAGTTGTTGAGTCTGACCGGGTCATCGTCACTGGGGGTATCGTATATCATTTTCTGGCCGGCTTTGGGGGCGGTAAAAAGGGCATCATGCCTGGGATAGCTGGCTTCGATACAGTACAGACGAACCATGCTCTTTTCTTCAATCCTCCACCCGCCAGGGGAATGAATCTATCAGTCGGTTCTGGTTGTCTTAAGGGCAATCCGCTCTCCGCAGATATGGTCGAGATAGCCAGGCATGCTCATCCTGATTTTCTGGTCAACGTGGTGGTCAATGGGCAGCATCAGCTAAGCCATATAGTAGGAGGTGACCTAATAGCAGCCCATTTGGCTGGTTGTCAGTTCGTCAGAGAGCATTTCTCTGCCCCCTTAGATGAAAGGGCAGAACTGGTCATCGTTTCCTGCGGGGGATGGCCGAAGGATATCAACCTTTATCAAGCCTACAAGACGTTGGATAACGCTGTGCGGGCGGTGCGTCCGGGAGGGGTGATCGTCCTCTTAGCTGAGTGTAGCCAGGGATTGGGGGGAGCAGAGTTCGAGGAGATCTTCACCAGCCCGGATAGCCTGGAAGAGAAAGAGGACCGCTTGCGGGCCTACTGCACCATTGGTGGCGCTATGGCCTACGGGTTCTGCGTGCAGGCCAAGGCCCACACTGTAATTCTTGTCTCTGAGCTGCTTGACGAACAAGTCAGAGTGAGTGGCACGATCCCTGCCCACTCTGTTGATGAAGCGCTGTCGATGGCTTATCATCTGCTGGGTATGGACACACCGATCACCTATTTAATGCCTCAAGGTTCCATTACCTTCCCCATCCTATCAACGGAGATGACAGAGCCATGGCTGTAATGGAGAAAGAGCTGCCGATCGGACTGACGGACCGCATCTCTCGTCTCCCTAAGCGACGGCTGGCCTTGCTCTTTCTGCTACCAGTATTGGCTGTACTGCTGGTTTATCTGGCTTCGCTGGGCTTCCTCTTCCAGTATAGCTTTCGCACCTTCGTCCCCGGTTCCTTACAGATCGGAGGCTTCACCTGGGCCAACTACTGGAAAATCCTCGATCCCCTTTACTTGGGTTACCTGATGGACACCTTCCGCCTCAGCGCCTATACCACCATCTTCACCCTTATCCTGGGATATCCGGTAGCTTACGCCTTAGCTCGTTCCCAGTCTCGCCCTTTTAGCTCGATCGTATTGATTCTCACCGTAGTGCCCTTCTTTACCGGGGTGATCGTCCGTACCTATTCCTGGATGCTTATGCTTGGCAGCAGCGGATTCCTGAATGCCCTGCTTCTTCGTTTAGGGCTGATCTCTGAGCCGATAGAGATGATGTTCACTGAAACGGCAGTGATCATCGGTTTGGTTCAATACTCCTTGCCCGTGATGATTCTGCTCCTGGCGGCGGCGATCAGCCATATCGATGTCGCTTATGAGAAGAGTGCCCAGAGCCTGGGGGCCAATCCCTTGCAAACCTTCCTGCGTGTGACTCTGCCCTTAAGCCTCCCGGGGATCATCTCTGGCTCCATCGTCATCTTTGCCTGGACTCTCAGCGCCTTCCCCACGCCGCAGATGCTGGGTGGAGGTAAGGTGAAGATGATCGCCATCTCGATTTACGAGCAGGCCATTGAGACGGCCAATTATCCCTTCGGGGCGGCCTTGGCCTTGTTCATGTTAGTGTTGACTCTACTCGTCATGGGTGGATTACAATGGGCCCTGAATCGTCCCGGGAGGGGGAATGGGCATGGTTAGACGTAAGCCCGCCCGAAAGAAACTGCTCTGGACCAGCGGCCGTCTCCTTTTTTGGGCCGTAGTGATAGCCGTGTTGGTCTATTTGACTCTGCCCACGGTGGTCGTAATCATGGCCTCTTTTAACCCCACCGCTATTCTGTCTTTTCCTCCTGAAGGGCTATCCCTACACTGGTACCAGAACATGATTGAACGGTCAGAATTTCAGAGGGGCTTTTTCAATAGTGTTTATACTACCTCGCTGGCCAGCCTGGCCGCGGCTATCATCGGCATAGCGGCGGCGATCATCATTGAGAGAGCCAACTTGCCCGGCGCTGGACTGCTGGCCGTGGTACTCCTTTCACCTTTGATGGTCCCTGGTGTAGTAACCGGCTTAGGGCTCTTGCTTTTCGCTGCTTGGTCAGGACTGATGGCCAGCCGAGAGATCCTGGTCCTGGGGCATATTATCCTCATCATACCCTTCGTCCTGCGCAGCGTTTGGGTGAGCCTGCAAAATATCGATACAAGCCTGGAGAAGGCTGCCGCCAGCCTGGGGGCGAACCCGGCAAAGGTGCTTTTCCATGTTACCCTGCCGATGCTGCAACCAGGCATCTTCGCCGGGCTCCTGTTTGCTATCATTATCTCCTTCAATGAGTTCGTTGCCTCGGTATTCATCAGCGCTAGAACAACCGAGATCTTGCCGGTAGCCATCTACACCTATGTACGTAACTTCACCGATCCGACGGTGGCTGCTGTTTCGACGGCCTTCATCGTCTCTACCACCCTGATCCTTTTGGTGGTTGATAGAATCGCCGGGATAAGCAAGATCCTGCAAATAAAGTGAGGGCGAGCATGGCACAGATAAATGGAAATGGAGATAATGCGATCATTGTGGAATTAAGGGACGTATCTAAGCATTTCGGGGAGGTGATGGCTGTCAGAGACATATCCTTGCAGGTATACAAGGGTGAATTCTTGTCCCTGCTTGGGCCGAGTGGCTGTGGTAAGACCACCACTCTCCAGCTGATCGCTGGCTTCCACGAGCCGACAAGGGGAGAGGTGATCATCGATGGGGAGGCAGTGAACGACGTACCAGCCTACCTGCGGGGTTTGGGGATGGTCTTTCAGAATTACGCCCTCTTTCCTCACCTGACCATCTTTGAGAATATCGCCTTCGGGTTGCGCATGAGAAAGATGCCTAAAGCGGAGATCGTCAACCGGGTCAAAGAGGTTCTATCCCTGGTCAAACTCAGCGGCTATGAGCATAGATACCCACGGCAGCTCAGCGGTGGGCAACAACAGCGGGTGGCCCTGGCCAGGGCGTTGGTCATCAGACCCAAGGTCCTCCTCCTGGATGAGCCACTGGCTGCTTTGGACAAGAAGCTGCGTGATGAGATGCGCGTTGAGTTGAAGGAGATCCAACGTAAATTGGGGGTGACGACCGTTTTCGTCACCCATGATCAACAGGAGGCACTCAGCCTATCTGACCGGATCGCCGTGATGAATGCCGGCCAGATCGAGCAGATAGCGACGCCTTATGACATCTATGAGAATCCCCGGACTAAGTTCGTGGCGACCTTTATTGGTGCCTCGAACCTATTCAAGGCCCGCCTGATCAGCCAAAATGCCCGTACAGCTTGGGCCGAAGCAGAGGGACTGGGTAAGATCCTCATCAGTCTCGATGCCCAGAAGCTACCAGGCGAGCCCGAACATATTGAGGTCATCGTGCGCCCGGAAAGAGTGAAACTGGTGGAAGCGGTAGACCCAGAGGCACATAACATCTTCCTGGGAAGACTAACTACCCTGATTTATCAGGGAACCCATACAGAAGCACACCTCATCCTCGATTCTGGTCGTCGTGTCGTGGCTTACGTCGATGCTGTAGAGATGAGCCAGCCGCTTCAGCAGGGAGCTACGGTTAGTCTATATATGGATCCTCAGCACTTCCTGATAGTTTAGCTATGTACGAAATAAGATTTTTAGGACTTGGTGGACAGGGGGTCGTCTCCGCGGCTGATCTCCTGGGAAAGGCAGCTGTCAAACAAGGAAAGTGGGCTCACTCCTTTCCCTTTTTTGGCACAGCTATTCGGGGAGGGGTGGTGAAGGCTTTCACCAGGATAGATGACCAGCCCATCAGTATTAAATCATTCATTTATGACCCAGACATTATCGTCATTTTTGACCATACCCTGCTAAATCATCCAGAGGCTACGGAGGGATTGCAAAGGCATGGCTTCATTCTGCTGAATAGCAACCACTCCCCACGAGATATCGGTGCACGACTGGGGCTCAAGGTGTGCAGCGTCGATGCTACGGAGATCGCTCTCCGGCTATTGCAGCGCCCCATCCCCAGCACTGTGCTGCTAGGCGCCCTCAACAGGGTGACTGGGATCGTGCCCCTCTCCCTGATCGAAGAGGTGATTGGCGAGGAGTTCCCAGCGAGAGTCGCCGATTTGAATGTACAAGCGATGCGGGCCGGATACGAAAGTGTAAGAGGAGAGCTTTAAGCGATGGAACATCCGTGGCAAAAGGCACGGCCCATCTCACCCTGGATACCAGGCGGACTTTCTAGGCATAACCGAGAGGTCTCCAGGGTGAGCGTGCCTAAGGTCGATATGGCCAAATGTACCATGTGCAGCCTCTGTTGGATTTACTGTCCCGATGGGGTGATAAGCCGTCAGGGCAAGATAGTTATCGACTATGAATACTGTAAAGGTTGCGGTGTCTGTGCTGAGGAGTGTCCGGTTCAGGCCATAGAGATGGTTGTGGAGGAGCGGCTGTGAGCAGACAGTATATTTCTGGCTGCTGCGCCGTGGCCGAAGCGGCTAGGCTGGCTGAGGTCAATGTGGTGGCCGCTTATCCTATAACCCCCCAGACCTCCATTGTGGAGTATTTAGCCAACTACGTGGCCAAGGGGGAGCTCAAGGCAGAGATGATTCCGGTGGAAAGCGAGCACAGCGCTATGTCTGCTTGCATTGGGGCGGCCTGCGTTGGAGCCAGGACCTTCACCGCCTCCAGCTCGCAGGGGCTGGCCCTGATGCACGAATGCCTGTTTATGGCTGCTGGGCTCCGCTTGCCCATTGTGATGGCCATCGCCAATCGGGCCCTGGCTGCCCCAGTATCCATATTCTGCGACCACCAGGATTCCCTGGCCCAGCGAGATACCGGTTGGTTGCAGTTCTACGTTGAGAATTGCCAGGAGGCCCTGGATACTATCCTGATCGCCTATCGGACGATCGAGGATGAAAGGGTCTTGCTACCAGCCATGGTCTGCCTGGATGGCTTCTTCCTCTCCCATATCTCCGAACCAGTTGATGTGCCTGAGGCAGAACAGGTCAAAAGGTTCCTGCCGGCCCATTCCCCCAAGTACCCCATCCTGGATGTGAACAACCCAGGCATATTCAATGTGATGGCCTTCCCTGACACCTACGAGGAGTTCAGCTATGACAGGCATGTCAGCATGTTGCGAGCCAGGGAGGTACTCCGAGAGAGCATGGCCGATTTCGCTCGCCTATTTGGGCGAAGTTATGACCTCATCGAGACCTATGGTTGCGAAGATGCCGAATTGATACTGCTCGGCATGGGCAGCATGATGGGCACGGTGCGCACGGCTGTGCGCCTTCTGCGAGAGGAGGGGGAGAAGGTGGGATTGGTCAAGATCAAGAGTTATCGGCCTTTCCCCACCCAGGAGGTAGCTGCGGCCGTACAGAAGACCGCTGTGATTGGCGTCCTGGATCGGGGACTCTCCACCGGTTTGGGTGGTATCATTTACCCCGAGGTGCTCAAGAGCCTTTACCACTTGACCACACGTCCCTTAGCGCTGAACTTTATTGTCGGGCTTGGTGGTCGAGATGTAACCATCCCGATCCTTCAGAGGGCAGTGCAGGAGATGAAGCAGGCGATCGGAGCCTCTCGCCCGAAGAGGGAGACCATTTGGCCGGGTGCTGATAGAGCCCTCCTCCAGGCCTGGGGGATCAAGGACTAGGGGGTAAATGCTATGGCCACGACGTTGAAGACGCTAACTGACGAGGAGTTCGTCGCCCCTGGTAGAGCCGGATGTAACGGTTGTGGGGCAGTCATCGCGGCGCGCATGGCCACGAAGGTCCTGGGGCGAAACACGCTCATGGCCAATGCTACCGGCTGCATGTGTGTGAACTATGGTTACGCCGGCGCGCCGAAATTCCCCTTCATCCATACCCTTTTTGAGAATGCCGCGGCGATCATCTCCGGTATGGATGCCGGACTACGCTCACTGCACAAGAGGGACGATGTTAATCTAGTGGTGTTGGCTGGCGATGGTGGTACCACTGATATCGGTTTGCAAGCCCTCTCCGGCGCCGTTGAGCGAGGGCATCGCTTCCTCTATATCTGTTATGACAACGAGGGCTACATGAACACCGGTGTACAACGCTCCGGCGCTACCCCTTATGGGGCAAAGACGACGACGACACCGGTGGGTGGAGACAGGCTTGGTGAACCGAGGCCGCTGGAGCGACGCAAGGATATGGTTCGCCTCCTGGCTGCCCACGGCATACCCTATGCTGCTACTGCCTCCATCGCTCACCCCCTCGACTATATCCGCAAGGTGGAGAGGGCCATTGCTATCGATGGCTCCTCATACATACACGTGCTCAGCCCCTGTTCGCCTGGCTGGGGGTTTGCCGAGAATATGACCATCAAGATCGCCAGGTTGGCCGTTGAAACACATTTCTTCCCTATCTATGAGGTCGAGGATGGACGTTGGTACAGACTGACCATCAAGGCGGAGAGAAAGAAGGCGGTGGAAGAGTATCTGAGGCTACAGGGCCGCTTCAGTCACCTGTTCAGCGAACGATATAGGGATGAGATCGCCAGAATACAGGCAGAGGTGGATGCCAATTGGGCATATCTCAAACAGCTAGCCGCACTGCGGGCTGGCTGACAGACGAAGAGCTTCGGCAACTAGACTGTATCTTCAATCCAGCAAGCGTGGCCATAATAGGGGCCACTGACTCCTCGGATAGGGTGGGCTTCAACTGTCTGGAGGCCATCCTGATGGGTGGATTCAAGGGGAAGATCTATCCCATTCATCCCCGACATAAGGAGCTCCTCGGTCTCAAGGTATACGCTCACCTGGAGGAGGTGGAGTCTCCCATAGACCTGGCTATCATCGCCCTTAATCAATACGCCACAGTGGAAATGCTGGAGACGTGTGGACGGCTTGGGATAGCGGGGGCCATCGCCGTGGCTGGCGGCTATAAAGAGATGGGAGCAGAGGGAGAGGAGCTCGAACGTCGCCTCGTCGCCATATCCAGGCGATACGGTATAAAGGTGATCGGCCCGAATACCCTGGGACTGGCCAACACCCACGCCAATCTTAACGCTACATTCTATCCTCTGGGGCTAGCCAAGAAGGGCAATCTCTCCATCATCAGCCAAAGCGGTGGGGTGGGACGCTCTATTGTTGAGAAGGCCACCGATGAAGGACTGGCCATAAGCAAGTGGATCGGCGTCGGCAATCGTGCTTGCCTGGAATTCGCTGATTTCCTGCAATATCTGGACTATGACCCGACCACAAAGGTTATTGGCGTTTTCCTGGAGGCAACGGAGGATGCTCGTCGACTTGTGCAGGTGGCCGGTGAAGTAGCACAGCACAAGCCGGTGGTTATCTTCAAGGCTGGTGAGACTGAGATAGCCCAGCAGTCAGCCCTCACGCACACGGGGAGCATGGCCACCTCGCATAAGGTCTATACAGATATCTTCCAACAGTTTGGACTCATCAGCGTGGGCAGTGTGGCTGAGCTAGTAGCTGCCTGTAAGGCTTTGCTTATCGGGCAGGTGCCCGCTGGACCAAGGGTCGGTGTGATGACCCACACAGCCGGTCCCAGCATCATCGTCGTTGACGAGCTGGCCAAGCGCGGTTGTGTCTTATCCTCCCTCGGTGCACAGACGGTGGAGCGGGTTCGCACGCTTATCGGCCCAAACGTGCCCGTGATCTTGAAGAACCCCCTGGATGCCGCCGCCTTCGGCTATCAGCCGGAGCAGTATGGCCAGGTGGCCGAGGTGTTCATGGCCGACCCCAACGTTGATCTGCTATTGGCTATGCATGCCCTCCATAAGAATTGGCGCTTCCCCGCGCCAGAGATCATTCGTGCCAAGCAGCGGTATGGCAAACCAACCGTAACCTGCTACATAGCCAACGTGGAGGGGGCCAGGGAGCATATGGAAATGATGCACCGTGAGGGCATACCCCTTTACATCACTGCTGAGGAGGCCGCTTGGGGAGCTGCCTGGCTGGTCAATTATGCTCGACGAAAAGGACGAAGGGAGAAACGATGACCATCGGGGCGGTATTGGCTGACTGTCAGCGGCAAGGGCGGACCTTTCTGCTCGAACCTGAGGCGAAGCGAGTGCTATCCCTGGCCGGCATCCCTACCACAGATTGTCTTGTGGCCAGCACACTGGAGGAGGTATTACAGGCGGCAGAGGCGATTGGCTACCCGGTTGTGCTGAAGGTCCTCTCCTCACAGATCGTACATAAAACGGATATCGGTGGCGTTAAGCTCAACCTGCGCAATAAGAATGAGCTAGAGCAGGCCTACCGTGACCTCAAACAGGCGGTAGAGAGGGTGGATCCGACGGCCGAGGTCATTGTGCAAAAGATGGCTGAGAGCGGCACGGAAGTAATTGTAGGGATGAGCACTGAAGCACAATTCGGCCCCATCCTGATGTTCGGATTGGGCGGTATTTTCACTGAGATACTGAAGGATGTCTGTTTTCGCCTCATCCCGATAACACCGCAGGATGCCGCGGAGATGATAACAGCGATTCGGGCCTATCCCTTGTTGCGTGGCTACCGTGGCGTCGCAGCCGATCTGGCCGCTATCAGCGATATCCTGCTCAAGGTCTCGCAGCTGGCGACCGACTATCCTCAGATCAGCGAGCTCGACCTTAACCCGATCGTCATCTACGAAACAGGCGCCCTTGTACTTGATGCCCGCATAGGGTTACGGCCGATCAACCCAGAGATAGGACTGTAGAATCCGCCACAGGCGGACTGCCCATCCCCAGGGATTCTGAGGATGGGCAGCGCGGATAGTTATCCTTCTCCCTAAGCCGACCATACCGGACCTCTAGGTTAGGCGACAGCTGGCCTTTGCTCGGTCGGTCGTGCGACTGGGGCCCTTGTTCCCAGAGCCAGGGCGAAGAAATCCCAAAGGTAAATAAGCACCCCGGCGACCATGACGACGCCGAAGACCAGTCGCCAGAAGAGCCAGAAATTCAGATATTGATTCACCACTGTGGTGTGGTCAATTCCTAGCATCCTCTCCAGGTAGACCTGGACAATCCCAGCCGCGGCCATCATCAATACCATCCCAACCATTCCTACGTTGATGACCCAGAAGGCAGTAAGCCCTCTTCTCTGACCGAACCTCTGGAGCCCTCTCATTTCCGGCAGGAAGGTATAAATGGACATGAGCACCAACGTGGCATAAGCCCCAAAGAAGGCCAGATGGCCGTGAGAAGGAGTAAGCTGCGTCCCATGCGTCCAATAGTTCACCTGGGGCAAAGTAATGCTGAAGCCCCATACCCCAGCCCCAAAGAAATGGGTGATGACGCCCCCCACCGTCCAGTGCAAGGCCACCTGATTGGTGATTTCTGTCCTCCGTTCTCGCACATATCTTAAGGTGTCATAGACCATCAGGACGATAGGCACCGGTTCCATAGCACTGAAAAATCCACCTACCCAGAGCCAGTAGGCCGGTGTGCCTATCCAGTAGTAGTGATGACCAGTGCCGAGGATGCCGGTAAACAGGACAAGAGCCACCTCCACATACAGCCACTTTTCTACCACCGCCCGGTCCACACCGGTCAGGCGCATCAAGATGAAGGCCATCACACCGGCCGCGATGAGCTCCCAGGTTCCCTCCACCCAGAGGTGAACCACCCACCACCAGAAGAATTGATCGACAGTCAGATTGCTGAAGAAGCGCATCCCAAAGAGATAGACCACAGCCAGACCAATGATGCCGGTCAGTAGTACCCCCAGGGTAGCTGTGATCGGTTTGATCCGCCTTAGTACAGTGAGCCCGACGTTAACCACGAAGAGGACCGCCCCGATGGCGATAAGCCAGTCAGCCCATCTTGGTGCCTCGATGTATTCGCGTCCCTCCGTCCAGGTTAAGCCGTAACGGGGCACGATGAAACCGACCAGTACAGCTACACCAGTGAGAACCAGCAGTCCCAGCTGGATATAGGCTAGGCGGGTGCTCCAGATCTCCTGTCCCGTCTCTTCGGGCACAAGATAATAGACGATACCCATGAAGCCCAACACTAACCAGAAGACTAAGAGGTTGAGATGAACCTCCCCTCCCACATTAAAGGGGTAGAGGTACATGAGTAGTTGTGGCCAGATGTATTGGGCCGCGATGATGATACCGTCCACGACCTGTAAGACGAAGAGAAGGCTGGCTACGAGGAAGAACCAGTAAGACACCCTTTGGGATTGGTACTTAGGGGTCAGGTCCGGCATAGTTTACTCCTCCTTCAATATAGCAGAATTCATGCCACTCTTAACTCACCCTACTTGAGGCTCGCCAGATAAGATACCAAGGCATCGAGTTCGTCTGGGGTATACTCCAGCTTGGGCATCTTCGTCCCCGGTTTCACAGCAGCTGGGTCCTTAAGGAAACGGCGCAGATAATCTGCACTGAGGCGATCACCCACCTTGGTCAGGTCAGGTCCCACATGTCCACCTACACCAGCGATAGCGTGACAGCTGGAACACCCCTTCTGTTGAAAGACTTCCCTACCCTTCTGCTCAGTGCTCGCCGCTGGTGCGGCAGCGGGCTTGGGAGGCCAATTGTTGGTGTCCACCCCACCAACCCAGGTGAGGAAGGCAACTAGATCCCTTACTTCCTTATCAGAGAGATGCAGGTTGGGCATGAGGGCTCCGGGTTTGGTTTCCTGGGGGTTTTTGAGGAAAGCACCTACGTAGTTGCTTCCCTTTTGAGCGACCACCTTGGTAAGGTCAGGGCCGAGGTAGGCTCCATTGCCCAGGATAGTATGACAATCCATACAGTCATACCCTTGCCAGACCCTCTTTCCCTCCTCCACAGCGGCAGTCACGGCGGGGGTGCGGGCTGATACCCGCGAGAGTGAATCATAGCTCAGGGCCAGAAACACTATGAGGAAGAAAAGTGAACCGAAAATGAAGACATTGCGCAGGACAGATTTGCTCATTTTCTCTGTCATCCTCCTTCAATCAACTGTGGATGATCTGGGGTAGCCCCCGAGGCACGCGGTATCTAGGTAAAAAAAGATAGCCTGAGGTGCCCTTGCTGGCTGTGACAAAAGTCACATACACAGGACCAAATGTCAGCCTACGTTTTATACATTAGCCGCAGGATAGTGACGATGAAGCAGAACAGACATGGTTGACTTAGCGATGAGGAAGATAGAGACGCTGCCACTATTCAGTCATAAAGATATGCCTGACTACGACCCGGTCGAATGGCGACTGGTTGTGGGTTAACCGTAGTGATGCCAAAGATACGGGGTGGTCCATCGCCTTGAAGCGAATTGGAAGGGGCTAAAGAGAGATGAGTAGATGCCTCCTTATCCCTCGCGAGCACGGTGCCTGGGCTATGCTGCTGGTGCCTTTTGTAGTGGGGAGCGGCGTATCTGGAAGAATCGGTTGGGAAACCATCCTATTTCTGCTAACTATTTTATTCGTCTTCTTGGCTCGCTACCCTCTCACCCTTCTCGTCAAGAGAAACAGCGGGGAACAGCGCGAACCCATCCTCTGGTTACTATCTTATGGAGCCTTGGGGACTGTATCAAGCACACCGCTTCTTTTGTATTATGGGCGCTGGGGGCTGATCCCACTGGGTGGACTTGGCTTGATCTTACTCTTAACACAAGTCTACCTGGGGAGCTACCACCTGGAGCGAACGGCCTGGGGCGAACTGCTGGGCATAGCTGGGCTCTCATTGACCGCTCCGGGGGCTTACTATACCACTAGCGGTCAGCTGGATAACATCGCCCTGTGGTTATGGCTGCTGTGTTTCCTCTACTCAGGCAGCAGTGTTTTTTATGTAAAGATGCTGGTCAGACGGCGGATCAGGCGAATGTCGGCGATGGGCGACGAGGGGTGGTCCCTGGCCAGGGATATGGCCATCTATCAGTCCGTCCTGATACTGGCCCTTAGTGGCCTAGTTCTAGCCGCCTATATCCCCCTCCTTGTACCTTTAGCTTTTCTGCCGCTGGCCTTTAAGGTTTTGACCGCAATATTCTCGTCCCAAATGGAAACGAGCATCAAAAGAATCGGCTTCATAGAGTTGGCCCATGCCCTTTTGTTCTGTGTTCTCCTTATCCTAACCTATCGCCTCCCCCAGAGGATGATCTAAGCGATTCAGACTTCTGAGGTGCTCGTTAGGTCTCCTAGCTGAGATCCCGCTTCATCGCCTCGAACTCTTCTTTGGTGATCTCCCCACGGG
Source organism: Chloroflexota bacterium (assembly GCA_023475225.1). Taxonomy (NCBI): domain Bacteria; kingdom Bacillati; phylum Chloroflexota; species Chloroflexota bacterium. The sequence continues at coordinate 97,816 of JAMCVK010000036.1, read as the reverse complement.
CATAGCGCGCCTTCAGTATCTCCAAGGCCGACGATCCAGCCGATGATCCACAGGAAGTCCCGCCGGTTCTGGAGAACAGACCGACCAATCCCCAGACGACCAGGGCGAGAAGACCGATCCAAAACAAACTCATAAAGAGCATATTGAACCAACCGAAGCCTCCATAGAAACCCATCATTTTATACCCCTCCTACCTTGACAACTATTCACTAAGGTTATTCTAACAGGGGGAATATAGAAACAATGTGAAGAGCCTATGGAGATATTGTGAGTAAATTCCTGTTCACAGGGCAGCATAGAGGGAACAGTGTATATGCTATAATACATTCCCCAATCTTACTTTAGGAGGATCAGCACAGGATGCGTTACACGAGGCTGGGACGGACCGGTCTGGATGTTTCCGTGATCGGTTTCGGGGGGATTCCTATCCAGAGACTTGGGTTAGCGGAGGCTAAGCAAGTCCTGACCAGCGCGGTCAATATGGGCATCAATTATTTCGATACGGCACGCGCCTATACTGATAGCGAGGAGAAAATTGGTAGCGCCCTACAAGATAGACGTTCTCAGGTCTACCTGGCCACCAAGACATTGGCCAGGACGAAGGCCGAAGCGGCCAGAGATATTGCTGAAAGTTTACGACGGCTTCGAACCAACTATATCGACGTCTACCAGCTGCATAACGTTGACAATGAGACGATCTATGCCCAGGTTATGGGGCCTGGTGGTGCTCTGGAGGCCCTCGAAGAGGCTAAATCAGCAGGCAAGGTCGGCCACATTGGAATGTCCACTCATAGCCACCGGATGGCCCTGGTCGGGCTGCGCAGTGGCGAATTCGAAACCTTGATGGTCGCTCTCAACTTCGTAGAAACCGAGGTGGAGCAGGAGGTGATCCCACTTGCCCATGAGCTGGACATAGCTGTAATCGGTATGAAACCCCTCGGGGGAGGCGCTTTAACCAAGCCCAAACTGGCCCTCAAATACGTCCTAGTAAGGGGAGTTACGCTTACCATACCGGGCATGATGAGCGTAGCTGAGGTGGAGGAGAACGCCAGCGTCGGCAATCTGAATCCGCATCTTACCCTTGAGGAGGAGGCTGAGATAGAGCAGGAGCTCCGTCTGGTGGGCCGCAATTTCTGTCGTGCCTGCGACTATTGCCAACCCTGCCCCCAAGGGATACCAATTTCCGAGGTTCTGAAGAGCACGCTGGTGGTGAAGAGGTTCGGTCCCCGCTGGCTAGAGGGGGGACGCTTTCAGCGATTGGCCAGCGCCGTCGAATCCTGCCTTGAGTGCGGCGATTGCGAATCCCGTTGCCCCTATCATTTGGCCATCCCAACCCTGTTACAGGAGAAACTTAAGGAGCTGTGTGCAGCCTATGCTGAGCTTCAGGGTAGGGATTGATGATCACTGACCTTACGAATCAACAGACGGAAGGCATTGCCCCAATTCTCCACCTCGACAATCTTATGTCCTTCATTTTTGATGCTGCGGGGGACGTTACGTACGGGCTCGCCGTCGTCGATGATGATCTCCAGGAGCTGGTCGGGGGCCATCTCCTCCAGGGCCAATTTGGTCTTGACGAAGTTGAAGGGACAAACGGTCCCCCGCAGATCCAAGGAACGGTCTGGTTTCAAAGAGTCCATCTAGGCCTCGTCTCCTAATTCACTGTAGGTTGGGAAGGTGTCCGCTGTCCCGGCCCAGAAGATCCTTCTCCATCTCGGCTTGGCCAAGTCCTCTGGTCCTAGCAGATTCTCTCCGATGACGTCTTTTAGCCTCATCCTCAAACTATCGATGCCGACCCGATCGATGGTGAGTCCAAGGCGCTCATCCCTCTTACCGTGCTCCTTATACCATTGCATAACAATTTCAATGAGGGGGAAGACCTTTTCATCAGGCACGAACTCGGCCAAGGGATAGGCCACGTGGGGATGCTTGCCGTGCTTGCCACCGACATAGATGGCATGCCCCTTACGTTTAGCCACCATGGCTTCGAAAGGGCAGGCCTTGATGCAATCTCCACAGGAGAGACAGTTAGCTGCGTCGCGCACAGGTAGACCATTACGGGCCCGGGGTGTTTTCAATAGCGGCTCCATAGAGAGGGCATCGTCCTGGCAGGCGCGAACGCATAGTCCGCAACCGGTGCAGAGGTCAGCGACCAATTCAGGTTCCACCTGCCCCTGGAAGCCCAGGTCTGACTCTCGGCTGCGGGGACAGTCTATAGGGCAACCGGAGAAGCTTATCTTGAACTTGTGGAAAGCCTCGATACCGAAGTAGCGCGCGTTGACCTCCTCGGCGAGGGCTTGGGTATCGGTGATCCCATTGGGGTTGTACTCGCAGCCACCGCAGGCCGTGGGCACGCGTACCCGCTTACCACAGGAGGCGATACGCTGTCCCACCTCCTCAAGCTCCTTGGCCAGCGCCTCTACTTTATCCAGTGGTACATAGAGTATCTCTGGGGACATACGCACTGACAGATGCACCACGCCATGGCCGTACTTCTCGGCCACCTCAGCGATCCGCTTCAAGCGTGTGGCAGTCACTCGTCCACCCGGGGCCATACAGCGTACCGTAACCATATTTCTCTGTTTCTGGGGGATGAGCCCTCCAGACTTAAGCTCCTCTGGTCGAATGCGTATCTCTTGTCCAGCGATGAGTATTGCCTTTTCTCCTTCTGTACTGATCGACATCTTCTCCTCCTTCCAGGTGGGCCGTTCGTCAAGTGGTTCATTATCCGCAGATAAAGTTGATAATTTCTATCAACTTTATCCATTATCCTCTCTACATTATAGCAGAAGTATCCGTCTTGTCAAGCTGAAACGGAACTGCTTGTAGATGCTCTATAATTTTGGCATCCCTTAATTGCTCACAGCGGCTTCATCTCACCTTGATTTTCGGGTCATCGTTAGGCTAAGATTAGCCTAACGACCTGATGGGACCGTCTGGCTCAAGGGTTATATACTTCTTTGGACTGAGAGATCTTCTCTGCTCACTTATGGCATTTGATCGGAAGCAAGGAAAGGCATAGCGATAATCCCTGATCTCAAGGTAGGAGTCTAGAAAACAGTGAACAATTTGGGGATAAGGTCTCCCGTGGAGAATGAATTGGTCGGTAAAATGGTTAGAAGAATCCAGAGGATGATCTTCGGAGGCAATATCTATAATCGCGCCGAGCTGGCTGGTGCCTTCGGCGACCTGGGGACCTTCATTCCCTTCGTTGTGGCCTACATTATGATCAACGGTTTGGATCCCTCGGGCATCCTCGTCGCCTTCGGGATCATGAAGATCTTCGTCGGACTATACTTTAAGACTCCCATCTCTGTGCAGCCCATGAAGGCCATCGGAGGGATGGCCATCGCTCACCCTGAGATGATCACTCATGGCATGATCTGGGGTTCAGGGTTGTTCACAGCCATCTTTTGGCTGACGATGGCTCTAACCGGCACCATCAATTGGCTAGCAAGGATCATGGCTAGACCAATCATGTATGGCATCATGTTGGGGCTTGGCTTGAGCTTCATTATGGATGGAGTAGGTATGATGGGAAATCAGCCCATCATCGCCGTCATCGCTCTGGGGCTTACTTTCCTCTTCCTCTCCAATGAGCGCTTACCCGCCCTGTTGCTAGTCCTTGGCTTTGGCTTGGCCGTCTCCTTCATTCAGAATCCCACCATGCTCGCTGATCTGCACCGTCTCTCGCCCCACCTCCGCTTGCCGGAACAAACCTTGACCAAGATCACCTGGCATGACCTGGTTATGGGAACCCTTATCTTGGGACTGCCCCAGGTCCCACTCACCCTGGGCAATGCCATCTTGGGCATCGTGGCCGAGAACAATGCCCTCTTCCCGGGGCGCCCGGTTGAGGCACGGACGATCTGCCTTGACCATGGCCTTATGAACATTGTCAGCGCTTCCATCGGTGGGGTGCCACTCTGCCATGGTGCGGGGGGCATGGCTGGCCACGTCCGCTTCGGGGCCAGAACAGGAGGTGCCCTGGTCATTCTGGGGATCATCATCCTAACCTTAGGACTCTTCTTCAGTGATTCCGTGACGCTCCTTTTTTGGATGATCCCGAAGGCTATCCTGGGAGTCATCCTCTTCTTCACTGGCCTGGAGCTGGCCTCCATCATCAAGGATATCGGCGACCGTAAAGAGGATATTTACGTGCTGCTGGTCACGGCTGGGGTAGCCACTATCAATATGGGAGTGGCCTTCCTGGCTGGTCTCACTTTGTATTATGCTCTGCAAAGAGGGATCATAAAGGTCTAAGCGGATGGCCCAGGCTCCTGCCTTGTCATTATCAGTTCGTTTCGTCAGACGCAGGATCATCCGTAGCAAGTTCTATGCTCTCTTACAGGCTGTGCAGACCCACACCGACCAGCAGAAAGGCTATCCAAGGATCGTTCGAAAAAGAGACTGTTGACCAGTGGGGGTTCCAAGGGGGCTGTGTCCCCTTGGCAGGGGTCTCACAGATGTGCCGTGCCATAATCGTTGTAGGGGCAACCCTTGCGGTTACCGGCGTAGCCCCTTTGGCAGGGGACTGGGGATACACCCCAGTCTGCGAAAAGCCTGAAGAACTTCCTTGAACCCCCTGAAGGCGGATTTGGGGGAGATATTCAACATTCTCAAAAAGGACATTGTTTTTCTAGCCACAGTCATGTATACTGCCACTGCTGGATCCGTCCGATTGTTACGATCCTCTCGGACGTATCCCACAGGATGCCCAGCTAAGGAATGGCCCACATGAAGCTAGGAACTCGCGTTCCTGGCCTGGCTGCTTGAGGTCAGGAAGGGGACATCAGTGACTCGGATCATCGCCTTTGCCAATCAGAAGGGAGGGGTAGGCAAGACTACCACCGCGGTCAACCTGGGGGCCGCCCTCACCGAACGGGGTAAGAAGGTGCTCCTCCTTGATTTTGACCCACAGGGCAGCCTCACCAAGTATCTGGGGATACAGCTGCGTCCCGGTGAGCCGGCTACAGAGCATCTCCTGTTGTCGCCAGAGGTCACCCTGGTGGATGTCATCCGTACCACTCCCTTCGGGCTGGACGCTGTGCCGGCCACGCGCCATCTAGCCGTGTCCCGTACAGTCCTGCGCCAGGGTGATGTCCCCTGGCAGTTTTCCCTCGCCCGTAAGGTGCGACGTTCCTCCCATCCCTATGACTTTTTGCTCATCGACTGTCCCCCGGAACTGGGAGAGCTGAGCATGATGGCCCTCGTGGCCGCTCACGAGGTCATCATCGTCACCCAATGCGATATGGCCGTTTGGGACGGCATGCAGGAGCTACATCAGACGCTCCTCACGGCCCGCGATGAGATGCTCAATCCCGCCCTCAAACTCTTAGGTATCCTCATTAATATGTACGATGCCCGCCTCATCCACGATCAACGTATGCTTCAGATCATCGCTGCCGCCTATCCAGGAGCACTATTTCGCACAATCATCAAGCGTACGGTAAGATATAGAGACTCTTATGCCGCACAGCAACCCATCACTATCTTTGATCGCCACAGTGAAGCGGCTGAAGCCTACCGCCGACTAGCTCAGGAGGTGCTCAATGGCCAGTAAATCACCCCGCCCCGACTACGAGAAGAGGGCGCAAGAGCGCCGTTTTCCCCTCGACCTGGATGCCCATCTGCGTGATACCCAAACTACACCCCCCAAGCCCGCCACCCTTTTGGAGACGGAGGGGGCCAGTCTCGCTCAGGCTTACTGGATCGACATCGACCGCATCCGCCCTGATCCCAAACAACCGCGTAAGAAGTTCGATGAGCGCTCTCTGAGAGATCTGGGTGAATCCATGCGCGCTACTGGCCAGCTGCAACCAGTGCTTGTCCGTCGTCTCCCCGACGGCGCCTTTCAACTGATCACCGGCGAGCGGCGCTTGCGCGCTGTCCAGCTGGCGGGCATGCCTAAGATCCTGGCCGTACTCGCCCGGGACGATGTCGATAGCCTTAAGGCCCAGCTGCACGAGAATCTCTACCGGCGCAACCTGACCGATTTTGAGTATGCTCAGGCCATCAGCGCCCTGCGGGAGCAGATCCGCGAGGAGTTAGGAACCCGCGTTCCTGAACCCACCAGTAACGAGGTCGATGAGGAGCTGGGACGCTACCTGGGCATATCCGGCCGCATGGTCCGCAACTACCTGGCCCTCTTGCGCTTGCCACCTGAGATTCGCCGTGAATTAGGGGAGGATGCGCCAGAGCTCCAGGTCAGGGCCATCGTACACTTAAATCAATATCCAAACCTCCAGCTCGAGCTGGCTCGGACCATCCGCCAATTCCGCCTCTCCAGTCGTAAGGCCATGGCCGTAGCCAAAGAACTGCGCCGCTGGCCACATAGGCCAGTTCGGCAGGTAGTCGCCGCGGTCCTTGGATTCAACACCCCAGAGATGGAGCAGCCCAAGGTCTCCAAATTTGCCCTGGAGCTGGGTACGCACCTCAGCCGTGCCCTGGCCCTCCTAGAGATGGAGGAGGATCCCCTTTCCCAGCTTGATACGGACGACCCACTCTACCTGCAACGACTCCTCACTCCGCTTGTGACCTTTCACACTGCCCTCACTCAGCAATTGGGGGAACAAGCATCTCCCCAACTCTAGGTTCTATGCTCTAAAGGTGCTACCATCGTCGGCCGCTGCCAGAGGACGTCATCGGTAGCAATATGGGTTCTATCCAGCCCAAGGCATCAACAAGTAGCGTACACCTGGCAGAGGTAGGATGAGGGAGACCAGAAAGCCATCAGTCACTAGGACGCCTAAGAGGTAGTCCAGGGCCAACAGTCCTCGCTGCCCAATCCAGTCAGTTAGCATCCCTAAGAGGCTCCAGCGTAGATGAGGGATGATATACGCTGGAAACTTCAGAGGTGGCAGGTATCGTTAACCAGTCGGATGGTAAATACACCGTCTTGATACTCAATTATGTTTATAGCCCCGTTGTCTTGCTCTATCCGCCAGAAGTGGGAATCATCTAGCCCTAGGACAGCACAGAGCAGTACCTTGCAAATCACTTTATGGGATACCAGAACGATGGTCTGACCAGGATGGCGAGCGATCGCCTCATTTAGGGCGGCTACCACTCTCTGCCGCACCTGGCCCAGATTCTCGCCACCTGGTATCTGGGCCAGGTGGGGCTTCTCCTGCCAGCAGTGATAGAGGGCTGCATACTTCGCTGCTACCTCCTCTGGAGTGAGTCCCTGCCATTCACCATAGTCTATATCGATTAAGCCAGCGAGATGCTGAACCGCAAGACCAAACATTTCAGCGATCGGTCTGGCCGTTTCCAGCGAGCGGCTCAGGGGGCTGCTATAAACGGCCACGAGGGAGCCCTCAGCCCTTAACCGTCGGGCCACAGCCTGCGCCTGAATCAAGCCGGTTTGATTAAGCCCTACATCCGCCCTTCCCCTGAAGCGCTCCACCCTGTTCCACTCCGTTTGGCCATGCCGCACCAGGATGATTCGGGTCATCTTTTCTCCCATTCGTCCTCCTTCTCCCGCATGGCCACCAATGCCTCCGCGGCGCTTTGGCGCACGGTATTGTTTACATCCATTGTCGCCATGCCCAAGGCCAATGCTGCTCGCCTGCCGCCGATGGAGGCCAGAGCTCTTACTGCCGCCAGTCTGACGATCAGATAAGAGGTGCCGAGTAGCTGAGCCAACGGTTCGATCGCCCGCGCATTACCTATCTTGCCCAGCGCCTCCACAATGCTCTCCAGGAGATAGGGATCCTTGCTGATTTCCAGCGCCTTGATCAAAGGCTCGACACCACTGGCCTCGTGTAGCTCGCCCAGGATCCAGGCAGCCCGCCGGGGCGTGGCTGGTTCGGGATGCCTTAAAGCGGAGATCAACTTGGCCACAAAGTCTTCCTCGGCTAGTCCCTGGAGCGAAGCCCCGCAACGTTGGCAAACCGTGCTCCCAGGACTGTTCTCCATCCAGCAGCGTGGGCAATAGATTACCATCTGCTAACCCTAAACCGGTACTCTCTTATCCCTCATCGGCACAAGATGAGATGACTGGAGCTCCGCTGATGCGAATGGCTGCCCCATCAACTGACGAGTGGCTGAGAAGACACTACGAAATGGTCTGATGGATGGGCTCTCAAACTCCAACCTAATCCGCCGGATGATATCACCGGCCGGGACGGCCAATTCAATCCAGCAGCCAAGAAGGGAGTGATGCAACTCTACAGAGGAGAGTTCCCCGATAGCATAAGCTTCCCAGCCATCAGATTCGGCCCTACGATAGTCGGTTGGGAGGAGGAGCACCCGTTGGTTAGTGACCGCTAACAGTGTTGGCAGCCTTCTCTTCGCTGGCCAGGATGGGGCCAAGGCTTTCGCCAGCACCTCCTCGCCCTCCCCCAGAAGTTGAGGCAGGACGGCGCTGAGCTCAGTTATGCTCGCTTCCCTCGCCGGATCATCCCAATCAACCAGCACCACTCCACGACGATCCTTCTGTCCCTCTGTCTGGTAGAGTCGCCGTAAGGCTGTGGAGGCCTCGCCTGGAATAAACCTTTCTAACAATTCCTTCGCCCTCTCCAGCCACAGCCATTGATCCGTGGGGAACTCGATAGTCATTGTCTCTTTTCCGGCAAGGGCCTCGAAGACTAACTTTAAGACAGCGTAGGATGAATCTTTGTTGACGTACACTGTAGAGAGCCTCTCTATGGCGCTCACTCTCGCCTTATATCCCCAATGAACCAGCGTAGAATCAGGCGGGATGGTATCGGTCATCATCATGACCTGCCGGTCAGTGATTACCAGAATACCCTCATTCAACTGTTTGCGGCGGATAAACGACCATCTACTGGTTACAGGTGGACGGCTGATGAAGAGCAATATCCTCTCCTCAGGCAGCAGGCAATCCTCCACATACTCCTGGAAGCGATAAGGTAGCTTATGGACAGCGTATTCTGCCGCCGTGTGGGCCTCCATCTCTGTGGCCAGCCAGCGGGGCTTGAGTCCAACCCCCGCCTTCCAGCCGAAGCCACCACGCCGCCCTCTCTCACTCTCACCTTCAAGGCGTTCCAGAGTAGCCCTACGGCGAGCCTCGTGGATGAGATACTCTGCCTCAACTGCCCCATGCCAATTGAGGGTATCGGTGATCAGCTGTTCTCCACGATGATTGTAGAGGATTTCTATCCCATGGCGGCGATCATATGGAAGGTCCTGGATATCGTGGATATGGTTGAGCTGAGAATCACCCAACGGAACAGCGACCACTGCCTGTTCCGTTGCCGAACCATCACGCCGCTCCAGGAAACCGATGGGATGGGCCAACACGAGGCAACCGGGAAAGTTAGACTGGTTTGTCACCAGTAAAACGTCCAGCTCACTCCCCTCTGGGGTTAGGGTATGTGGGATAATGCCCCAATCCACCGGATAGTGCTCAGTGGCATAGTGAACTTGTTTTAGCCTGATGGCCTCGCGGCGCTTGTCATATTCATATATATTGCAGTCATGGCCCGGTAGCTCAATTAATACGTCTATGGTCATCCCATCAGATGAGCGTTGTACTTGAGTATGGCTCATATCGCCGGTTAACCCCCTAACCATGGCCTCTTACTGAATATATCAGATGGTCTATGGTGACCCCTAAGCGAGATAGTTATTCTGTAAGCTATCTCCCTGAACCGAAGTGTTGCTGCCTTCTTGGTGGGCTACTATGTATTTACCGCCAGCTACTGAGGAGAGCGCTGATCCTAGACAGGATGGTTTCTTTTTGTCGCTCAGTCGGCTCATCCTGTTGCCTATTCCCCTGAAGCTCAGCCAAATGTCGGTGCAGTTCAGTGTTCTCGGTTGTCAATCGCTTGATCTCTTCCTTGAGGCGTGCTTCATCCTGACGAAACAGATTGATGCGATGTCGTAGACCATCATTATCAGCCTGCAGCCCTGTGACGTTAAGCTCTAGGATACGCTTATCTTCATTCAGATAGTAGGCTCGAAATTTCATCACCGCGTACATGCTTTCAAAGTGGGCACAGCGCTCTGTGATAGAGGACATGAGCGTGAGGGCTGAATCTGACTCCGAGTCAGGCAAGGCATGCGCTTCCTTGAGGTAGGCAAGCCCATTAGCAAAGATGATGAGCAGTCCCTCTTCCTCATCCCAGCCATTCTCACGAATGAGACGCTGTGCCTCTTGATAGGTCTCCTCTAACATATGAAGTTCTACTTTACGTGCCTGTGTACCTGCAAAAATATCCATGTGGCCGCTCCTCAGCATAAGCATGGGGATGGCTGCCCACAAACAGCTCGATCGCCCTAAACCAAGCCATCTGTTCCTCTCCCCTTGGCTCGTCCCGAAAACGCCAATCGTGTTTACGAATATACTCCCGCAGCTGAGAGGAAAGCTCCTCTATCCTGGTCAAGTATGACCAGATGAGCGCCTTGTCCACCATCAATGGCTGATCAGACAGAGTGAGACGGAGGTGAGGCAAGCATAGAGCATGGCCCTGCTGAAGGCTGTTCGCCTGCCCTTCGATTGATAGAGCTTCCCGGAATCGCACAGTCTGTTCCAGCTCGTCTTCCCTCAATCGGTCGCAGATGGGACAGGTCGGCGGCAGTGAAAGGATACGTCGACCCCGATCCCAACGCCATCTGGTCAAGAGTGGCCTCCTTTCCCCTCTTAGTGAAGTCTCCACCTGGTGTAGGCGATGTAACTCTCCACTTAAATCCTGTAGCCCACTCACATAAAGAGAGATCAGGCTCGAGCGGTAGGGTTCACCCAATCCATATAACATCCAGGCATGCTCCCGACAAAGCCAGGCTGATGGCCAGTCATCAGCCTTGTCGCCCCCCTCTTCTTCCAACAGACCCTGCAAGTGGAGACGTTCAGCTTCCCCCTGCGACATGCAAATAGGACAGCCTGCCCTTTCCAGAAGCTCAGCGGAGGACATACCTATCTTCAAACCTTTAGCCCACCTTCTGTTTGCCCCTACCATTAGATTTAATATTTTAGATTGAGTGCTCAGCTGAATAGCCTCAGGCAAGGGGGATAGCCCCTGATCACCATCCCCTTCCTTGAGGCTGCTGAGCTTCTCCAACTGCACTTCAAGCAGAAAGCGTCGTACATCGCTTCGCCCAGCCACCTGCAATGCCCGCTTAAGATGGTTCAAGCACATCCCTGTCGAGTCCCGATAGAGGGTGGCGAACCAATCCTCAGCGCAGTGGACAACCAACCAGGACAGATAGATTTCTTCCATCTCCCTATTAGCAATGCATGCCGGACACGAACGTCCCCCGATGATGGAGAGCAACCCTTTACCCTCACCAGGGGTCCATCTCACTTCTCTATAACCATCCCCGGACCCTTTTGTTATCCCCTTCGACTTACTGCGTCGCCAGAGGCGATTGACCAGATCCTCATAGATAATCGCCGTTCCCAGGCAGCTTCCAAACTCATCCCTTTCCAGCGCTGCTAACTTCCAGGCATGTTCGTAACAGAAGCCCCAGGAGGCAGCGATCCCTGCCCGGATACCTGGGTCATTGACGTTCTCCCAGAGCAAGGACCATAGCCAGCGTTTCTCTTTTTGCAGAACGAGGTGGCAGATAGGGCACCCAGCCTGTTCGAAGGCTATCTCCAAATCTATAGTGCTCAAATCGCGTGGCATACTTCTACCCTGACGCTCGCCTCTCTAAATTTCAGTTCAAATGGTCCAGGCAGCGACCGACGCCCCCTACCTGAGGGCATGACCCACCCCAACAAAAAAAGCCTCTACCGTGCCCGCCGCAGGCGGGCCAGTAGAAGCTATCAGTCAGTTACCTGACACTCTGACCCAGGCCACTTTCTGCCCAGGCAGGGTGAGCCTCATCACCTTGCTAAAATATAGCAAATTATAGCGCACCTGTCAATGCAGCCAAGCAACCAAGCCTTCGGTTGACACATCTAATTTAGTCAATCTATAATTTGAACAGTGCGGGTTCTAAGGCGGCGCAGCCCCTTTGGCCGGGGTCTTTCGGATGTGCCCTCAGAACAAAGAGAAAGCCTGCAGGGCTATCTTGAATCCGCCGAAGGCGGATTTGGGGGGAGATATCGACACCCTCAATCTATTATCAAGACTACTAATCGGAGGAAGTCGAGATGCCTATTCGTGAGGATCGGATAAGAGAGGTCCAAAAACTGATGGGGGAACACGGCATAGATGCCCTCCTTCTCCTGAACCACGATGAGTACCTCTATTTTATAGGTGAACAGCGGAACCAACCACGGGCGATTATCCCCAGGGAGGGCGAACCGGTCGTTATCGCCTTCCGAGAGGAGTTGGAGGAGGTACAGGCCAAGACAGGGGCCAAGGTCGTCCGCACCTTCAGCAGCCTAGGGGAACAGATGAACGCTGTGATCAAGACCCTTGCCGAGTTGGGCCTCCAGGAGGGAACGATCGGCATACAGATGGGATTCACTACCCCCTATTTCCTGGTGGATAGATTCCAGAGAGCAAACCCGAAGGTGCGTGTAGTGAATTCAGCAGCGGTGATCATGCCGCTGAGAATGATCAAAACGGACGAGGAGCTCTCCTTTATGCGCAAGGCAGCCGAGATAGCGGCCATTGGGATGAAGGCCGCTATGTCCACCATTAAAGATGGGGTCATGGAAAATGAGGTGGCAGCCGAGGCTGAGTACGCCATGCGCCGCGCCGGTGCCCAGGGAGTAGCCGTTCCTACCTTCGTCAATTCAGGCTATCGCTCCGGCTGGCTACATGGTCGATCCACCTATAAGATGATCAATCAGGGAGAGCTGATCGTCCTCGACCTGCTTCCCATCTACCACGGCTACTGTGCCAACCTGGCCAGAACAGTCGTCCTGGGAGAACCCACTGAACCGCAACAAAGACTGTTCGAGGCCTACCTGGCAGCGCAGCGAGCCGTCCTGGAAACCATCAAACCCGGTGTAGCGGTCTCAGCCCTGGATGCCGCGGCAGAACGGGCGCTATCCAACGCGGGTTACGGACAATATTTCGTGCGGGGCATCAGCCACGGTATAGGCTTGGCCTTCGAGGAAACCCCTGCTCCGACCATCGTGCCCGGCGATGGGCGCGTTGTACTCCAGACAGGCATGACTATCACAGCCGGACATTCCATCCTATTCGTTCCCCATATCGGTGGGGTTCGCCTGGAAGACGTAGTCTTGGTCAGCGAAACAGGTTGGGAACCACTGACAGACTACCCTCGCCAGTTGAGCATATAGGAGTACCGTCCAAACAGGATTCGTTCTGCGGATTGAACGTCCGCTGAAGGTATCATCCCATAACTACAGATCCAGGGCCTTGTGATTGTCGCTCGGCAGCCGCATGGTCAGGATGGGATAGGCTTGAAGCCCGCCCTTCAGCCTGATCGCTGCCCACCACGACGCCCGGCCTTACCCCTACAATCGCCTTCCGTCAGACCACCAAAATAAAGCCATGCTAAGCCACTTGGGCCAGCTTCTATAACGATCCTTACGGGCCATCCCTGATTATAGATGGTCTATGATTCTGGATATAGCTTATCAAAGTAAAATTTATAGGAGATATAAATAATTTATGATATAATGTGGCTAGCACAGACTATCGTGGGATGAGGAGATGCTCAGCCTTAACGCTCTAAAGGTATTTCTCCTTGTGGCCGCTGAGCGGAATTTCTCCGCGGCCGCACGGCGCCTTGGCCTCAGCCAGCCGGCCATAAGCGCTCAGATACGTAACCTTGAGGCTCACTTCGGACAAAAACTGCTGGAGCGTTCCGGCCGGTGGGTTAATCTTACCGTGGCGGGTGAACGGTTACTGCGATACTCCAGCCAGATTATGGCTTTGGTCGAGGAGACTGAACAGTCCATGGCTGAGCTAAGAGGGGCATCATTTGGAACACTAACGATCGGCGCCAGCACAATACCGGGAGAATATGTCCTCCCCTCCCTCATCGGGCTTTTCCAGGAACGTCATCCCCAGGTGGAGATCCATTTAGATGTGGCTGATAGTCATGAGATCGTGGAAAGGCTGCTCAAAAGGCGCTTTGACCTGGCCGTCATCGGCGCACCCCTGGAGCCAGAGCGCTTGCTCCTCGAGCCCTTTGTTACCGACGAGATTGTCTTGGTCTGCGCCCCGACCCATCCTCTGGCGGCGCGAGATAAGATCACCACAGACGAGCTCAAGGAATATCCCTTCATCCTCCGCGAGAGAGGATCAGGGACACGGCAGATAGTTGAGCAGGCGCTGGCCGCTAAGGGAATAAGGGGGAGAGACCTGAAGGCGGTTGTGGAACTGGGCAGCACTGGGGCCGTTAAGACGGCCGTGGAAGCAGGATTGGGACTCTCTTTCCTCTCCAGGTATGCCCTGGAGGAAGAAAGCGCTTCCGGCCATCTAAAGGTGATTGAGATGGAGAATCTGGTGATCAAGCGCACTCTGTACCTGGCCCTGGAGCAGGGACGCCCCCATACCCCATTGGTGGAGATGTTTCGCCGCTTTCTCCTCTCATCCCAAGTGGATCAAGTGGTTGAAGGTTAATCTACAAGTTACGTGCCAAATATCCTGCTTCAAAGGAGGAGAGCAAGATGAAGGTCTTACTGTTAGGTTCTGAAGGGTTGGGGAGAGGTGATGATGATCTTGGTGCAATGATCCTGGCCAATTTCCTGCGTCTTCTGGCTGAAAGCAAGGAGAGGCCACAGACGATCATCTGTTGGAACGTGGGGGTTCGCCTTGTGGCTGAAGGATCGTGGTGCCTACCCCACCTGAAGCGTCTGGAGGATATAGGAGTGGAGATCCTGGCCTGCGGGACCTGCGTTGAGTACCTCGAGTTGAAGGATAAGATAGCGGTTGGCAAGGTTTCAACGATGCCGGTCTTCATAGATAAGCTGTTACATAACGATGTGATCAGCGTTTGAGAGGGGGGATAGGCGCGCTTCTTCCCAGTATCATCTCAGCTGATAGAGCAAGAGGGGTCAAGTCCATTATTTCAGCATAAACGAGTCTGACCCCAATCCCTGGTAATCTCAATACTATTGTGCTAAAATCAAGGCACACCCGGTTGTACATCCTTCGCCTTTGTTAAGGCGGCAGTAGTCGGCGGGTGCTTTCATTGTGTTGACCTTGATTATCAATTTATGGAAGGAGACAACGTATGCAGGTTAGTTCCAAGCTCATAGTGGGACCGACCTTCGGGGAGATGCTCCATCCCCAGAAGATCGACCCAGCCACGCGGCGAAAAGCCCTTAGGATGCAGAAAGAAGACCCACTTGATCCGATCAATCTGTTCAATATCACCTGGCGCAATGACGCAAATCAGATTTATTATGAGGTCTTGTCCAAGGAATTGACCGGTGTGGACGCCCCCATCGTCGTCCTGTACTCCAAAGACTTCCCAACCGGCAGCCACAAGGTGGGGGCTACCTATAGCGTGCTGGTTGAAAAGGAACTGTATGGCGAAGTGGATCCGGCCAAGCATACATTGGTATGGCCGTCGACCGGTAACTACGGCATCGGCGGTGCATGGGTTGGCTGCCGAATGGGCTTCGATAGTATTGTGATTCTACCTGAGGAGATGAGCGCTGAGCGCTTCAAGATCATCGAATCCTATGGGGCACGCGTGATAGCCACACCAGGCTGTGAATCCAACGTTAAGGAGATTTACGATAAGACTTGGGAATTGCGCCGACAGGACCCCGAGCGCATTCGTATTCTTAACCAGTTCGAGGTAATGGGCAATTATCGCTTCCACTACCACGTCACTGGCAACACCATCGTTGAGTTGACGGACATACTCAAGGCCCAGGGGGTGGGCAACGGCAAGGTAGCTGCCTTTTGTTCAGCAATGGGCTCAGCCGGCACGATCGCCGCTGGCGACCGGTTAAAGCAAGTCTGGCCTGACCACAAGATTATCGGACTTGAACCCATACAGTGCCCTACTCTGTACAATAATGGCTACGGTGGACACGATATTCAGGGCATTGGTGATAAGCACGCGACCTGGATTCATCACGTCACCAACATGGATGCGATCATGTGCATCGATGACATCGAGAGCAAGAAAGGCTTGCAAATGTTGACTGAGGAGCCTGGCTGGAATGTGCTGATGCGCCAGGGTATCCCTGAGGACAAGGTCAAGAAGTACGCGACCATCTTCGGCATCAGCGGCGTTTGTAACGTGCTGGGCGCGATCAAGACGGCCAAGTTCTACGATCTTGGGAAGAATGACGTGATTGTCACCATCCTAACTGATGCCATTGATCGTTATCACTCAGTCATGGGTCAAATGACGCGGACTTATGGCCAGATGGACGAGACCGAGGCCAAGGTTCGCCTGGTGAGCATCTTCCATAGCCAGAAGACTGACTGGATCAAAGAGGGCACGCGCGACGTTCGCCGCCAATGGCATAATCTGAAATACTACACCTGGGTTGAACAGCAGGGCAAGACGGTCGAGGAGCTCAACGCCCAGCTCAGCGAGGAGTGGTGGTTGGCTGAGCAAGCCAAAGTGGCTGAGATCGATAGGCGTATCAGCGAGCATCGCTAGCCTGACACTCCGAGGCCAGGATAAATAAAGCGCTATTCTTGAAACCGAGATCGGTAGGTGCATTATCGCGTATTGCTAGCCTGAAGATCGGGCCAAATCCGACGGGAGGTTTCAAGGAGGCAACATCTCCTGCACCAGCTCGGTCCTAGGTATGTGAATGGTCTATGATTCTGTCACCTGTTAACTGTTCAGTGAATATGTCACCATTAAAGTATGAATACGGAGATGGTGACGTTGAACAAGAAGGAGAACAAGCGAGCGGTGGTTCTGGCTAAGATTGACCGTGGGGAAATGACAGCCGTCCAAGCTAGGGAGGTGATTGGATTGAGTGTACGACACATACGGCGGCTGTTGGCAAAGTACCGCAAAGATGGACTACAAGCATTGGCTCACGGTAACCGAGGCCGAAAACCACACCACACTTTAGACCCCACCATTAGGGTGACATTTTCACTGGACAACAACACAGCTCGGTCCTAGGTATTGACATACCCCTCATCGTGTGCTAGTATACAAGTGCCACAAATTGAATAGTCGAGGGCAAGGGCGCCCCCAATAAGGGCTTAAATGGGGAAGTGCGGTGCAAAGCCGCCACTGTCCCGCAACTGTGATTTGATCGCCTCCGGGCGGTCAATCAGTCAGGTCACCAACCCTTGCCGCTTGCCGTGAGCCTTCGAGGAGAAAGGCGTGGGCAGACATAGTCTCAGGACTATGGTATCCCCTTGTCCGATTCTCAGGGCGAGGGGATTTTTGTTGTATCCACCAGCGATAGTTCCCCGCCTATCCTTGGAAGGCGGGGGCTCTTCTATTTGGGGCAACATTCTATCTTAACAAGGAGAACTGGATGAAAAAGCCTCTTCTATGTCTTGTCCTAGCGGCCCTAATCATCAGCATAATCGCCGGCTGCGCCCCAGCCACGACTCAGACCTCGACACCAACAGCGTCCTCCTCCTCGTCAACGGTAAGCTTTCCCCTCAGCCTGACCGATGATGCCGGGCGAACGGTACGGATCGAAAAATCCCCTCAAAGGATCGTCTCCCTAGCCCCTAGCAACACCGAGATCCTCTTCGCTCTGGGACTCGGCGACAAAGTAGTGGGCGTTGATGAGTACTCCGACTATCCAGCAGAGGCCAAAACGAAGGCAAAAGTTGGCAGTTTCTCTAAGATCAACCTCGAGAAGGTCGTTTCCCTAGCTCCCGATCTCATCCTGGCCACGAACATTCACGTCAAGACCATCGTGCCCGAACTGGAAAAGCGCGGCCTAACCGTCGTCGTCCTTCAGCCCCAAAATATAGAGGCTGTTCTAAATAACATTGCCCTGGTAGGCAAGCTCAGCGGTAAGACTAAAGAGGCAGCTGCCCTCACGGCTGACATACAAAAGCGCCTCACCAACATCGCCACCAAGACGAAGACGGCTTCCTCCAGGCCAAGGGTTTTCCTTGAGCTAAGCCCAGACCTCATCACCATTGGACCAGGCACCTTCATTGACGACCTGATCAGCCGGGCTGGCGGAGAGAACATCGCTGCTGAGGCGAAGACCGCCTGGCCACAGCTTAACCAGGAAACTATCGTGCTCAAGGACCCTCAAGTGATCCTCCTCGCCGATCATCCGGCCGGAGAGACGCCCGAGAAGGTTAAGTCTCGTCCCGGTTGGCAAAACATCAGCGCCGTGAAAAATGGGCGTATTGTGGTCCTCAATCCTGACCTTGTCAACAGACCGGGGCCAAGGGTCATCGAGGGGCTGGAGATGATGGCCAAAGCTATACACCCGGAGCTATTTAAATGAGCGAGACCAGCGCGCCAGCGAAGATAGCCGCCCCTCTTGTTAGGAAAACCTGGAGCGACGATGTATTACATCGTCGCTCCGGAGCTCGTGTTGCTCCACTGGCTCTGGGGTTCCTGATCCTAGTGGCCATAGCTATGCTCTCCGCTGCCTGTGGCGCGGTGGCTATCCCTGTCTCGGCGATAGTCCAGATATTACTGGCGAAATCCCCCCTCAATGAGCTGGTCAACATCGTCCCTAGCTGGCCAGCCAGCTATGAGACCGTTATTCTGCAGATCCGCCTGCCCAGGGTCCTTCTGGCCGGCCTAGTAGGGGCATCGTTGGCCGTATCCGGGGCTACTTACCAGGCCCTCTTTCGCAATCCGCTGGCCGACCCCTATCTCATCGGTGTAGCCTCCGGTGCCTCCCTGGGAGCAGTACTGGCCCTCGTGCTGCCCCTACCCCTACCACTCTACAGCATGGGGGTCGTGCAGATAGCCGCTTTTCTCGCTGCCCTACTCACGATAGCCATGGTCTATGCCTTGGCCAAGGTGGGGCGGTCTACACCCGTCACTACTCTACTATTGGCTGGCGTGGCCCTGGGGGCCTTGGCCTCAGCCGGCACCTCACTTCTGATGTACCTTAATGGTGATAAACTGCATTCCACGTACGCCTGGCTTCTGGGTGGACTCGCCCTCAGCAGCTGGCCGCAGGTTTTTACCATCTTCCCCTATAGCGCTTTAGGGTTGGCTGTGATGATCCTGTACGCCCGCCCTCTGAACGTGATGCAGCTGAACGAGGAACAGGCCGCCCTTCTTGGCATCAATGTGGAACGCCTGAAGCTGATCCTGGTCGCCGCGGCTACCCTGGCTACCGCCGCTGCTGTCTCAGTAAGTGGGCTCATCGGCTTTATAGGGCTGATCGTACCCCACGCTGTGCGCCTTATCTGGGGTCCCGATTACCGTTTCCTGCTGCCAATGTCAGTCATAGCCGGGGCAGCGTTCCTGATCGGGACGGATAGTCTGGCCCGCATCGCTTTAGCCCCAAGTGAGATCCCGGTGGGAGCGATCACCGCTTTCTGCGGAGCACCATTTTTTCTGTATCTACTACGCCAGAAAAAAAGGGCTGTATTCTGATGGAACATCCCATACTACAGGTAGATAGGGTTACCTTTTCCTATGGGAGAAGGCGGGTGGTAGAGGATGTGAGTCTCTATCTCAACCGTGGGGAGATGATAGGGCTTGTAGGACCCAACGGCTCGGGGAAATCTACGCTCATCAAGGGTATCAGCGGATTACTTCGGCCGGAGCAGGGACGGATCCAGCTAGAAGGACAAGACCTCTCCCATCTGCCACGGATGGCCATAGCGAAAAAGCTGTCCGTCGTCCCTCAGAACCCAACCCTCCCCGAGGCCTTCACCGTAGCCGAGATCGTACTCATGGGGCGCACACCCCACCTTCGCTTCTTGCAATCTGAGGGGGAGCATGATTGGGCTGTGGCCCGCTGGGCTATGGAACTGACTGATACGTGGGAGATAGCTGAGAGGCGAATCGAGGAGCTATCCGGTGGCGAACGCCAGCGGGTAATCATCGCCCGCGCCCTGGCTCAGGAACCACGCCTCCTCCTGCTGGATGAGCCAACCGCCCACCTGGATATCAATCATCAGATATCTGTATTAGAGCTGGTGCGGCAGCTGCACCGAAAACACGATCTGGCTGTGCTGGCTGTCTTCCACGACCTGAACCTGGCCGCCCAGTACTGCGAGCGACTGATCCTGCTCTCTGTGGGGCGAATCTATACTCAGGGAAGTCCTCAACAGGTGATCACAAGGGAGAACATCCGGACCGTCTACGAGACCGATGTCCACATCCTGGCTCATCCCTTAAACAAATTGCCTACAGCGCTCATCACGGCCAGCAACGGATACGACGAGCGCACCGCTCAGGATATGCTCAGGGACGATCAATGAAGAGAAAAGAGCGTAAAGGATTGATTATCGTCCATACGGGAGACGGCAAGGGCAAGACCACAGCTGCCCTGGGGATAGCTCTTCGTGCCGTGGGGCATGACCTGCGGGTGCTCATCGTCCAGTTCATCAAGGGCGCCTGGCATAGCGGTGAGGTGAGAGCGGCGAAAAGGCTGAGTCCAAATCTGCAAATCGTCCCTATGGGGCAGGGATTCCTGCGGAGCGAAGAGGAGAAACACGCCGCCAGGAATCGGCAACTCATCCGTCAGGCTTGGGAGTTCGCCCGCTCCCACATCCTGGCCGGGAGCTACGATGTGATCGTCCTGGACGAGGTAAATTACGTGATCTCCTACGGATTGCTTTCCGTTGAGGAGGTCGTCCATCTTATCCGAGAGAAACCGGCCGGATTACATCTCATCCTGACCGGTCGGAATGCCCACCCGGCCGTGATCGACGAAGCCGACCTGGTCACCGAGATGCGAGAAATTAAGCACCCCTTTAAAAATGGGCTCATGGGACAGAGGGGCATCGAATTCTGAGGTATGAGATGGCCAAGAGTATCCTGAAATCATATAGAGAGTTGCCCGCCCTGCCTCGAATCTTCCGAGAGGAATGTTACCGGCTCCTCACGGCAGTGCAGTTCCTGACCATTCTCCCACCCTTCCTCCAGCGCGAGGTCAGCGTAGCCACGCTGGGTCGCTCGCTGGCCTACTTCCCTATAGTTGGGTTGCTCTTAGGACTTATCCTGGCTGGGCTGGACGCGCTCTTACAGCTCGCCTTCCCTCCAACCATAGTCAACGCTCTGCTGGTAGTCTCTTTAGTGTGGCTCACGGGCGCTCTGCATCTAGATGGGCTCATGGATGCCTGCGATGGACTCTTCAGCCACAAGGAAGCGCCACAAATGCTTGACATAATGCGAGATAGCCGTGTCGGCGGCTTTGGCGTGGTTGGGGCCATCTCCATATTGCTCCTTAAGTATGCCTCATTGAGCGCCTTGCCAGCCGACTTCCGTCTGGGTGGGCTCATCCTGATGGCCACCCTCGGACGCTGGGCGATGTCCTACGCTATCTGGGCCTTCCCTTACGCCCGCAGTCAGGGAAAGGGCACACCCTTCAAAGGGCAGGCCTCGCGGGGACAGGCCCTCCTTGCCACCCTCCTGACCACTCTGGTAGTGGGGTGGTTTTTGCAGGTATGGGGGATAGCGCTCCTTATCTTTATCTGGCTGAGCACCTGGCTTCTGGCGAAATATATCATGACTAAAATTCCAGGCCTCACTGGAGACACTTATGGGGCGATCAATGAAGTGACCGAAGCTATCACTCTATTACTCCTGGTTGCTGGAAGGACGATGAACCCATGAGTACCAGTAGACAGATACCGCGCTTGATCATCGCTGGGGTCAGTAGCGGTGTGGGTAAGACTACCATAGCTACAGGCATAATGGGGGCCTTGAGACGGCGCGGATTCAAGATCCAGCCTTTCAAGGCCGGGCCTGACTACATCGACCCCAGCTACCACAGTCGCATCGCCGACGCCACCTCGCGCAACCTGGATCCCTGGATGCTCCCAGGGGCATCACTGCTCGAACTCTACCTCCACGCTGTGGAGAAGGCCGATATAGCCATAATCGAGGGGGTGATGGGACTCTTTGATGGCCGCTCTGGGCATGAGGAGACAGGCAGTACAGCCGAATTGGCTAAACTGCTCCGCTCGCCAGTCCTCCTAGTGATAGACATAAGTAAGATGGCTCGCAGCGCCGCTGCCGTCGTTCTCGGCTATCTAAATTTTGATCCTGAGCTGCGCCTGGCTGGGGTTATCCTTAACCAAGTAGGGAGCGAATCCCACCGACGTTGGGTCACTGAGGCCATCGAGAAGGCCACCCGCATACCTGTAGTCGGTTATCTCCCCAGACAGGAAGAGCTCGTCCTCCCCGAGCGCCACCTGGGACTGATCCCCACCACAGAGGGGGATGCCTGGGACGAATTTCTAGAGAGACTGATCCAACAGGTCACGAAGACTATCAACTTGAGGGAGGTAGTGCGCATCGCTCGATCAGCCGAACCGTTGCCTGCGATCACTACAGGCTTATTCACCAAGGAGCAACCAGAGAGGCAGGTGAGCATCGCTGTGGCCCAGGATGAGGCCTTCAGCTTTTATTATCAGGACAACCTGGACCTCCTCAGCGCCTGGGGGGCAAGGCTCCTCCCCTTCAGCCCACTGCATGATCCAGCGCTTCCCTCTGACATCAGCGGAGTTTACATCGGTGGAGGTTTCCCCGAGCTCTACGCCGCGGGCCTGTCGGCGAACCGATCGATGCAGCACTCAATCAAAATGGCCGTAGCGGCCGGCATGCCCATATACGCTGAGTGCGGGGGGCTGATGTATCTCTCCCAAGGCATCGTCGATTTCGAGGGGAGGCGATACGAAATGGTAGGGGCGATACCCAGCCAGACTCTTATGCGCCAGAGAAGGATGCGCCTGGGATATGTGACGGTGAGAGCCCGCCGAGATACCCCTCTCCTACAACGTGGGGATACAGTACGGGGACACGAATTCCATTGGTCAGAGTTAGAAAAGAATATAGCCAAGACGGAAGCTGCCTACGATGTGCTGGATGACCGACCAGGGCGGATGGAAGGCTACAGCAGGGGACATCTGCTAGCCTCGTACGTGCACTTACATTTTGGCAGCAACCCTGCTCTGGCCCCTAACTTCATCGCCTCCTGTGCCCGCTGGGCAGAGAAGGGTACAGCGTGAACGAGATAGCTATCTTAGTCATCGCCTTAATCCTTGATCTCACTCTCGGCGAACTGCCGGCGTCGCTCCATCCTGTGGTATGGATGGGACGGCTCATCACCTTCTTAGAGAGGTACGCCCCTGAGAACGGGCGCGGGCCACAGCTCCTTTATGGAGCAGCGATGGTGTGCTTCGGCGTACTTCTTTTTGCTGTGCCAGTGTGGGTTCTACTCGGTTATTTAGAGCATTGGCCTACACTGATCTACATATTTATAAGCAGCCTGCTTCTCAAGGCAACCTTCGCCGTAAAAGAACTACACCGCGCCGCTCAGCAGGTAAAGGGCCCACTCCTTGAGGGGAAGGTGGAAACAGCCAGAGCAAGATTGAGAAGTCTAGTAAGCCGTAACACAGATGAACTGGCCGAACCACTGACCGTGGCCGCGGCGGTGGAGTCGGTGGCTGAAAACACCAATGACTCCTTCGTCGCACCCCTCTTCTATTATCTACTCTTCGGTGTGCCTGGGGCTATCGCCTACCGCTTGATCAACACCTTCGATTCTATGATCGGTTACCATGGTCGCTATGAATACCTGGGTAAGGTGGCTGCTAGGCTGGATGACCTGGCCAACTTTGTGCCCGCCCGTCTGGCGGCCCTGTTCATGGTGATAGCGGCTCATCTAACAGGCAACGATGCCCAGCAGGCATGGCACATGATGTTGCGCTACCGCCGAGTCACCGAGAGCCCCAATGCCGGTTGGACGATGAGTGCCATGGCCGGAGCGCTAGGCGTTCAGCTCGAAAAGGTGGGACATTACAAGCTAGGCGAAACCAGCACCCCGCTATCCCCAGCAATGATTGATCAATCTTTATCTATTATGTGGGCCACTGTTACGCTCACCGCTCTATTCTCTCTGGCCATCGAGGTGGTGAGACATGCTACCTAAAGAATGGTTAAGGGACCTGGCCATCTGTCCCCACGGTACAGCAAATCGAAGGGAGATGGAGCAACTCGGACTTAGTCCTCAGGATATCCTTGACTTCAGCGTCAATTCCAACCCCTTTGGTCCTTCGCCTCGCGTGGCGCTCGCTCTGACAGAGGTGGATGTCGCCCGTTATCCCGATAGCGAAGCCATAGAGCTACGCCAAGTCCTGGCCAGAAAGCTAGGGGTTGCTATGGAGCAGATCATCGTTGCTAATGGTTCGGTGGAACTGATCTGGCTCCTGGCCCTGGCCTATATCCGCCCAGGGGATACTGTGCTCATCAGCGGCCCTACCTTTGGTGAGTATGAGCGGGTCAGCCGCATCACCAACGCCAGAGTCATCGAACAGAGAGCCCGGGTAGAGGATGCGTTTCGTCCGGACCTGGACCAAACGCTAAGACTCATCCGCAGGGAGAAACCCCGATTAGTCTTTCTCTGCAACCCCAACAATCCCACCGGCGTGTACCTGGAGCGCGGGAGGCTAGAAACCCTCTTGGCCGCCTGCGAAGATAGTCTACTAGTGCTTGACGAGGCCTATATAAACTTCGTGGAGAACCACTACTCCACCGTCGATCTTATTGAGCACAGCTATACCTGTCTTCTCCGCTCACTGACCAAGGATTACGCCCTGGCCGGCTTGAGGCTGGGCTATATCCTGGCAAATAGTAGAATCATCGGCGCCCTGCGCAAGGTGTGCCCGCCCTGGAATGTTAATGCTGCTGCCCAGGTGGCCGGCATAGCCGCCTTGCAAGATGATGAACATCTGGAGAGCGCATGTAGAGCCATAGAGGAAGCCAAGCGCTATCTTATGTATGAGATCACCGCCTTGGGACTCAGGGTCCTCCCGACAGCAGCTAATTTCTTCCTCGTTGAGGTGGGCGACGCCACTCTCTTCCGCTCAGCCCTGTTAAAAAGAGGCTGCTGCGTGCGTGACTGCACCTCCTTCGGGCTACCCCGATTCATCCGTATCGGTATACGCACTCAGCCGGAGTGCGAGCGGCTGGTAACAGCTATCAAGGAGGTGCAAATCCTTGGCTAGACTATTCCTTGTGCGCCACGGCGCAGCCTTGGCAATGAACACACTGCGCTATCAGGGCCATAGCGACGTGCCGTTAAGCCCTCTCGGCCTGAAGCAGGCGGAGTATCTGCACCAGCGACTGCTCAACGAGCCCCTTGAGGCCATTTACAGTAGCGACCTGCAGCGCGCCTCAGAAACAGCCCAGATCATCGCCCGTGGACATAAGCTTGTGCCTGTATTGCGCCGTGAGCTGCGGGAGAGGTGCTTCGGAGGATGGGAAGGACTAACCTATGCAGAGATACGTTTGGATTACCCAGAGTTGATAGGGGCGCTACACGGCGACCCAAAAGATGCTGCCCCACCTGATGGCGAATCTCTGGCCCAATTAGAGAGGCGAGTAAGCATCATATTCGTCGATATTGAGCAGTGGAATGGGGTGGTACTGATAGTCAGCCACAGCGGTCCTCTGCGCCTGCTCCTCTGTCGGCTTTTAGGGCTTCCTTCAGGGTCCTACTGGCAACTGCGCCTGGACTATGCCAGTCTCTCGATCGTTGATATTTACCCTGAGGGAGCCATACTCTCCCTCCTGAACGATACCTGTCACCTGAGGGGTACAGAATGAAGGCTAAGACTATCATGGTGCAGGGCACTGCCTCCTCGGTAGGTAAGAGCATCCTTGTCGCTGCCCTCTGCCGCATCCTCAGACAGGATGGTTATCGCGTGGCCCCGTTTAAGGCCCAAAATATGGCCCTTAACTCCTACGTCACGGCCGATGGCGGGGAGATAGGCCGGGCTCAGGCGGTACAGGCAGAGGCGGCCGGCATTGCGCCTACAGTGGATATGAACCCCATCCTCCTCAAACCGGAGGCCGATACCCGCTCCCAGGTTATCCTGTTGGGGCGACCCTATGCCACCCTCGCAGCCGGGGAATACTATCGTCACCGCACTGCCTTCCTGGACATCGTCCAGGAGAGCCTGGAGCGGCTGCGAGCCACATATGAGGTGGTAGTCATCGAAGGCGCCGGCAGCCCGGCGGAGATAAACCTGAAAAAAGACGAGATCGTGAACATGCATGTGGCCAAAATGGCTGCCTCCCCAGTGCTGCTAGTAGGCGACATTGATCGCGGGGGCGTCTTCGCCGCCTTGGTAGGCACACTCACCCTCCTTGACCCCGATGAGCGCGCCCTCGTACGTGGCCTGGTCATCAACAAATTCCGCGGCGACCTCTCTCTCCTGCAACCAGGGTTGGCCCTTCTAGAAGAACGTAGCGGCGTTCCCGTTTTAGGCGTAATCCCTTACCTCCACGCCCTTAAGGTGGCTGAGGAGGACTCCGTCTATCTGGAACAGCGGCCTTCAGCTCTCGATCCTCCCCACCTCATTGACATAGCCGTGATCCACTTACCCCACATCTCCAACTTTGATGACTTCGATCCCCTTGGACAGGAGGAGGAGGTGAAGGTACGCTATGTAAGGAGGGTGGCTGACCTTAGACAGCCCGATCTCATCATCATCCCGGGTACCAAGACTACCATCGCAGACATGCTGCATTTAAGGCAGACTGGCCTGGCCGACAGAATCATCGCCCTGGCCCAAGGGGGCACCCCTATCATCGGTATCTGTGGCGGCTATCAGATGCTTGGCCAGACGATCCAGGACCCCTTGGGTGTAGAGTCTCAAGGGGGAATCGTAGCTGGCCTCGACCTTTTGCCGGTCAACACCATCTTCCAGGATAAGAAACTTACCCACCAGGTGAAGGCTACGGTGAACCCTCAGCCTGGCTTACTCGAACGAGCAATCGGCGATGAGATAGAGGGGTATGAGATTCACATGGGTCGCACAAGTACGGTAGAAACGCGCCCTCCTTTCACGGTAATCTGGAGGGCTGGGACATCGGTCAGCGTGCCGGATGGTGCCCTCGACCCAGAAGGGCACATTATCGGGACATACATGCATGGCCTCTTCCACAACGCCAAGCTGCGGGCCTCGCTATTGCAAAAATTGGCCGAGCGCAAGGGGCTAGATCATCTCCAATGGGGCAAGTCCATCCCACAGGAGGAACCATACGACCGGCTGGCCGCCGTGGTTAGAGAAAGCCTGAACATGCCCCTATTGTATAGGATCTGTGGTCTGAGGGATGATGACCATGTCTAAGCGCTTAATTCTAATTCTGGGTGGTGCACGCAGTGGCAAGAGTGCCTTCGCCGAGAGGCTGGCTGAAGAACAGGGAGGCGCTGTCCTCTTCGTGGCTACGGCTACAGCGGAGGACGAGGAGATGCAGCAGCGCATCACCAAACACAAGCAATCCAGACCACCGGGCTGGCGGACGCTGGAGGTCCCCGTCGGGATAGCGGAGAACCTACAACAGGAGAGATACAAAGCTCAGGTAGTGCTCATCGACTGTCTGACCCTTCTTACCGCCAATCTTCTCTTAGAGAATACAAACAATACACTCGCCGCCGAGAAACGGCTGGAGAGCGAGATAGAGGCGCTACTCCAGTACTATGATCAGAATGAGGCTACGCTCATCATCGTCTCCAATGAAGTCGGTATGGGACTCATCCCACCCTATCCTTTGGGAAGAGTTTATCGTGACCTCCTTGGCCGGGCGAACCATATCCTGGCCAAGCGGGCCGATGAGGTCTACCTGATGGTAGCTGGATTACCCCTGCCCGTGAAGATGCTATCAAGAGACTGAACAGTGGGGGTTCCAAGGGGGTGCAGCCCCTTTGGCCGGGTTTTTCAGACGGATGTGCCCCAAAATACAAAAGGACTGCCGAGCCGCCTTGATGGGGAGTGCAGGGGGGGGCGAAGCCCTCCTGCCGGGGGTCACAGGGGGTGTCCCCCTATTCAACAAAAAAGCCCGCAGGGCTACCTTGAACCCCCTTGAGGGGGTTTGGGGGAGATGTTCAACATTCTTATCAATGAAGGAAACAACATCCGAAGACGATCTATCGCATGGCTTGCCTCCAGAGGGAAGTAAACTTTGAACGGACTTCGTCGCGTCAAGGTGCTTATGCCAGGCACCTGCGGGGAGCTGGTGCAAGGCACCATCAATGGGACCCCTTTCCTCGTCTCCTGTCCCATCGACGTCTTCTCGGCGGTAACCGTCGAGCTGGGGGAGGATAGAGGGGGTATCAGCACCCCAGCAGATGCACCTAAGGCCGCGGCTGCCCTGCGACTGGCCTTGGCCCACTTCGGCCGAACACACCTGAGCGCTAGACTTACCATCTCCTCCCCTCTACCACGCGGCAAGGGCATGGCTTCCAGCACGGCCGATATCGCCGGGACAATTTACGCCACAGCCATCGCTCTGGAGAGATACATCAGTCCCCAGCAAGCAGCTGCCCTGGCCTTAGCCATCGAACCTACCGATAGTTCTGTCTTTCCTAATTTGGCCATCTTCGATCATCGAGGGGGACGGCTCTACCAGGAACTGGGTACTCCTCCACCTATCGACATCATCGTGCTGGACTTCGGTGGTGAGATAGACACCATCACTTTTAACAACTGTGACCGCTCAGCAATCCTGAGAAGGCTGGAACCCCAGACGACTGAAGCGCTGCGGCTAGTACGCCGAGGCATCGCTGAGGGGAGGCCTGAGCTGGTTGGTCAAGGAGCGACCATCAGTGCTCAGGCTAACCAGCAGCTCCTGCCCAAGCCGCAATTAGACACGGTATTGAATTTGGCCCATGGGATGGGCGCCATTGGGATCAACGTCGGACACAGCGGTACGGTCATCGGCATCCTGGTAGATCGCCGCCACAGCGACCCAGCACAGGTGCTGGCCCAGGCCAGGCAAGAGCTGCTCGAGCTGGAGATGTCCTTTGTCTGCCGACTCGTAGGCGGAGGTTATAAGAACGGCTACTCCCGGGTATTGCCCTCCAATAACAAGCCTCTCCTGCCCCATGCTATAATCTAGCCACACCGATCAAAGGATACAGAGCAAGCTATGCCAAACGGAGAAGTCGCCACAGGGAAGACGCTGGAGAGGCGGACTCGAGATATGCTCACCCTACCATTCTCGGATAGTCTCCTAAGCCAAGGAATGGTGATGTTTCTGGCTACCTCTATGGCCAACCTCTGCAACTATGTTTTTCATATCATCATCAGCAGGCTGCTCGGACCGGTCGATTACGGAACAGTGATCTCCCTCCTCTCCGTCTTTATGATCCTCTCCATACCCTCTATACCCCTCCAAACCGTGCTTACCAAATATGTCGTCAACCTGCAGGTCAAGGCCCGCTACGCCGAAATGGGCTCGCTGTTAAGACGCGCCCTTCGCTTGGGTACCGTATATGGGCTCTTAGCCTTCTTAGCCGTCCTGCTGGCCAGCCATTACATCGCCTCCTTCCTGCATATATCCTCCCCTATACCGGTGATGGTGGTCGGTGGACTATTACTTTTGACAGCCCTGCTACCTTTAACCAGGGGGGTATTGCAAGGACAACAACAGTTTTTTCACCTGGGGGGCAACATCATCGCCGATGCCTTTATACGCCTGATAGCCGGCGTCTTCCTCGTTTACTTCGGGCTTGGCCCTGGTGGGGCCCTCGGCGCTTCCCTTGTGTCCGGGACATTGGCTCTCGCCCTTAGCCTTATCCCTTTGCGTTCCCTTCTCCTTCAGCCGGATGGACACGAGGAGATCGATGTAGCAGACATTCGGGGTTATTTCGGCGCCGTACTGGTGGGTCTGCTCTGCTTCACCATCCTCACCAACATTGACATCGTAGTCGTAAAACGTTTCTTCAGCCCGGAAGAAGCAGGCTACTATGGTGCTGCCTCTCTGGTGGGCAAGATCATCCTTTACCTGCCTGCTGCCGTGGCCATCGTCGCCTTCCCCAAGTCAGCGCAGCGCTATGCCATTAATCAGGACCCTTCCGGTGTGCTACGCAAAAGCGTCTTGATAGTAGGCAGCATATCCCTCTTTCTCACCTTGCTCTACTGGCTTTCCCCTTCCCTGATCGTCAATATCCTCTTCGGTGGCAGCTATGCCCCTACGGCCCAATTGATCGGCGCCTTCGGCCTGGCCATGGCCTTCCTCGCCCTGGTGCACATTCTCATCTACTATCACCTGTCCATCCACAACCAGGGCTTTCTCGTCCTGCTAGTCACCTGCACCATAGGAGAGGCAGTGCTCTTGCTGGTTTTCCATCAGAGCCCGATTCAAGTTATCAGCATCGTGGCCTTGGGTGGACTAGCCATCTGCATCTTAAGTGAGTACTTCTTTCACACCCTCACTGGCGCCCCCCGGAGAATCTAGATGACCACCCCCAAAGAGAAATTTTCGATCATCATGCCGGCCTACAATGAGGAGGATTACATCCTCAACAGCATCGAAACAGCCAGCCAGTTCCTAGAAACGATCGGCTATGATTATGAGATCATCGTCGTCGACGATGGCAGCAGCGATGCTACCCGCCAAAGGGCCGATAAGGCCCGCCTGGCGGCGAATAGGTTGAAGATCGTGCACTATGATATAAACGTGGGCAAGGGACATGCTCTAAAGTACGGCTTTCAATACGCTACAGGGGACTTGATCGTCTTCCTGGATGCCGACCTTGACCTGCCACCGGAGCAGATTCAAACGCTGTACGAGGCGATGCGCCGCTCCAGGGCGGAGGTCGTCGTCGGCTCTAAAAGACACCCAGAGTCAAGACTCAACTATCCCTGGCACAGAAAGGTGATGAGCGATATTTACTATATCCTGATCCGTATGCTCTGCGGCCTCCCCGTAAAGGATACGCAAACCGGTATAAAGCTATTCAGCCGAAGGGTACTCGAACAGGTTCTCCCTCGTCTGCTGGTGAAGAATTACGCCCTGGACCTCGAGCTGCTGGTCAATGCTCACCGCCTCGGCTACCGGATCACCGAGGCACCGATCACACTCACCTTTCAACGCCCCTTCAGTCGCCTGCACTGGCGAGATATCCGTAACATCCTGATGGATACCATGGCTATTTTCTATCGCACCTACATCCTGGGTTACTACGATAGACCGATCGTGAGACCACTTCCCCCATCCAGCAACCAGCTCACACCCCTCACCACCACCCCACCCGTCTCCATCGTTATTGCCGCCAAGGAACCTAATCCCTATTTGGACAAGTGCCTGGCCTACTGCGCACAACTGGATTACCCAGACTTTGAGATCCTGATCGTGCCCGACTACCCCTTTGAGACAAAGGGGGAAAAGGTAACAGTCATCCCCACGGGCCCGTTACCCCCTGGCCAGAAGCGAGACCTGGCTACAGCCCACGCCAAAGGGGAGATCATCGCCTATCTCGACGACGATACCTTCCCAGATAAGATGTACCTACGGAATGCCATTAAATACTTCCGCGATGAAACCGTGGGCGCTGTTGGAGGACCAGCCATCACCCCACCGGATGACGGACTGATGCAAAAGGCCAGCGGCCTGGTCTACTCCTCACCACTATGCGGCGGCAACCTGGCCTTCAGATACATACCTAAGAAGCGTAAGGATGTCGACGACTTCCCTACCTGCAATCTACTGGTACGCAAGGATGTCTTCCTGGCCGCCGGAGGCTTCAACACCAGATTCTGGCCTGGCGAGGATACCAAGCTCTGTCTGACCATCACTAAAGAGCTGGGTAAGCGGATTGTCTATGCCCCAGAGGTCGTCGTCTGGCACCATCGGCGCGCCCTTTTCGCCCCGCACCTGCGCCAGATTCTGAGCTACTCGCTGCATCGTGGCTACTTTGCCCGTCGCTTCCCCCAAACCTCCCGTAAATTGCTCTACTTTATACCCACCCTGTTTGATCTGGGGTTGGTCGTCGGCCTGTTCCTAGCCCTGTTTAGTCCTACACTCAAAGCCATCTATCTGGGATCTCTAGCCATCTACCTGGCCGTTATCGTCATCAACGGTTTAGCCATCGGGCTCAGCACGAGAGATCCCAGGCTTGCTCTGGCCGTCGCCAGCGGCATCATCATTACCCATATCCTCTACGGGATCAACTTCGCCAGGGGGCTCCTATCCAGGTGGCTTAAGGAAGAGAGGATGGGGGAATGAAGGTTGCTATAAGCTACCCCCCCCTGCCGAAGGCCAAGGGCCATCCAACGCTGGGACAGAATAGGCAGTTCCAGTACTTCTCCCACCCGTCGTTCATCTACCCACTGGTGCCGGCTTGGGCCGCTACTCTTTTGCAGGCGAACGGCTTCGACGTTATCTGGAACGATGCTCTTGCTGAGGGTTGGTCCTACGCCCAATTCCTCCACTTCTTCAGCACAGAGAAGCCCGACCTGATGGCCATCGAAACAAAGACCCCCGTTATCAAACAGCACTGGGAGATCATCACCACTCTGAAGGAGATCAATCCAGCCACGCAGATTGTGCTGATGGGGGATCACGTCACCGCTCTCCCCGGCGAGTCGCTGGAAAATTCCCTGGTTGACTATGTGCTCACCGGCGGAGATTACGATTTCTCCCTGCTCTCCCTGGCCAGGCACCTCCGTGATGGCGAGTCTCCACCTAGAGGGCTCTGGTATAGAGAGGGAGAGGCGATCAAGAACAGCGGTCCCTTCGTGCTGAACCGTGATCTGGACAGCCTGCCTCTTATAGACCGCGACCTGACCAGATGGACCCTGTATGGTGAACATCTGTTTAAGAAACGCCCAGCCACCTATACCATGGCCGGACGTGATTGCCCCTACGGACGCTGTACCTTCTGCGCCTGGACCACGCTCTACCCTCGCTTCCGCGTCCGCCACCCAGCGTCATTGCTCACCGAGATCGAGTTCCTGATTGAAAGATACGGTGTTAAAGAGATCTTCGACGACACAGGTACCTTCCCCGCCGGTGGTTGGCTCAAAACCTTCTGTCAGGGAATGATCGAACAGGGCTACAACCGCCAGATCAAGTTCTCCGTCAACATGAGGATGGGCGTATTGTCTCAAGCCCAGTATGACCTGATGGGGCAGGCTGGGTTCCGTGTCTTAAAATTCGGGCTGGAATCGGCCAGCCAGGACACTTTGAATCGCCTCCGCAAGGGCACAACAGTGCCCCAGATCATTGAGTCTTGTAAGATGGCCAAGCAAGCCGGTTTAGAGGTACATCTGACGACGATGGTAGGCTATCCCTGGGAGAGCCGGGAGGATGCTCAGCGCACGCTCGATCTGGCCAGGGAGATGTTGACGGCCGGCTACGCTGATATGCTCCAGGCGACGTTGGTCATCCCTTATCCCGGGACAGTCCTGTTCGCCGAAGCGCAAGAAAATGATTGGCTGCGCTTCGCTGATTGGGAACGCTATGATATGTCTAAGCCTGTGTTGCGCTCGCCGATACCTGACCCGGAGCTACTGGCCCTAGTAAGGGGCCTCTATCGCTCATTTCTAACGCCGCAATTTATATGGCGAAAGGCCCTCTCCATCCGTAGCCCAGCAGATATCGGTTTCTTCTGGCGAGCCGGTCTGGCCGTGCTGGGACACCTGCGAGATTTCGGGCGGCTATATCGATGAGATCTGTCTCCATCATCATCCCCACTCTTAACGCCGAAAAGGTCTTGTCCCAGTGTCTCGACTCCATCAAAGGACAGGATTACCCGGCGGACAAGATAGAGATCATCATCGCCGATGCTGCTTCCACCGATAGGACGCTGGAGATCGTCAGGTGTTACACGGATAAGATTTACCGGAATGAACTACAGACCGCTGAGGCGGGCAAGGCGTTGGGGCTTAAGCACGCCTCACACGAAATCATCGCCCTGATTGACTCAGACAACGTCCTGCCCTGTAGCGATTGGCTGGCCAGGATGACTGTCCCCTTTGCTGACGCCGAGATCGCTGGGGCAGAGCCGTTAGAATACACCTATCGACGGCAGGATCGTTGTCTCAATCGCTATTGGGCCTTGCTGGGTATGAACGATCCGCTCTGTCTATTTTTAGGTAACTATGACCGCTATAGCACCCTCACTCAGAGGTGGACACAGGCACCTGTGTATAGCGAGGACAAAGGAGACTATCTGAAGGTCACCTTAGACAGACAACCCCTGCCCACCATGGGAGCCAATGGCTTCCTGATTCGTCGAGAGCTCTTGCAGAGATGTGCGGTGCAGGACTACCTGTTCGATGTTGACCTAATCCAGGAGCTGACCGCACGCCAGATAAATAAGTTTGCTAAAGTCAAGGTGGGCATCGTTCACCTCTTCAGTGAGGACATAGCCACGTTCATACGGAAACAGAGACGACGCCTGAGGGACTATCTGTACTATAGCCGACAAGGGTTACGGCGCTACCGTTGGGATCAGGTAAGCAGAAAGGGCATCCTTAAGTTTATCCTCTATTGCCTGCTTGTCCTTCCCCTTGTCGGACAGAGCGTCGTCGGCTATACCAGGAAGCCGGATCCAGCCTGGTTCTTCCATCCGCTCGCCTGCTGGCTCACCCTGGGCATTTACACGGTGGGCAGCCTTCAGGCTGTATTCAGCACAAGCCGGCAAAATAGAGACGATTGGAGACAATAGCCTATGTTGGGACGCAGGGTATTTGTCACAGGGGGAGCCGGCTTCATCGGCAGCAACATCGTGGACAGGCTGTTTCAGGAGGGAGCCGCACAGGTAACCGTTTACGACAACCTGAGATCCGGCCACAAGGGGCTCCTTCAACAGCACTGGACCAAGCCTAACTTCCGTTTCGTGCAGGCCGACCTGATGGACCTGGAGCAACTCAAGGCAGCGATGAAGGGACACGACTTCGTCTTTCATATGGCCGCTAACCCAGATATAAAGTTCGTCGCCACACGCACCGACGTAGATCTACAACAGGGCACCATCGCCACCTATAACGTCCTGGAGGCGATGCGCGAAAATGGCGTTGGGGCCATGGCCTTCTCCTCCAGTTCTGTAATTTACGGGCAGCCGACAGTCATCCCTACCCCCGAGGATTATGGGCCCTTGCTGCCCATCTCCCTGTATGGCGCCAGCAAGCTGGCCTGCGAGGGATTGATCGCCGCCTATAGCCATCTCTTCCAGACATCGGTCTGGATCTTCCGCTTCGCTAATATCGTCGGTCCCCGCCAAACGCATGGTCTCATCGTGGACCTCCTCGCTAAGCTGAAAATGGACCCCTACAACCTGGAGATTCTGGGTGATGGGAAGCAGAAGAAGTCCTATCTACTAGTTGATGAGTGTGTTGAGGGCATGTTCTACGCCATTCAGCACTGTGGGGAGGGATTGAACGTCTTCAACCTGGGTAGCCAGGATAGCCTCACCGTCGACCGCATCGTCCAGATACTCCTTGAGGAGGGAGGCTATCGCAACGTCGCCCTGAGGTACAGTGGTGGCGATCGCGGCTGGCCAGGCGATGTGCCCCTGATGCTCCTGGATGTCAGCAGGATCAACCGCCTGGGCTGGAAGGCCCACCTGACCTCCGAAGAGGCCATCAGGATAGCCATACAGAGACTGCTGAGATGCCGATAGCGCTGGAGGGGGATCCCCAAAACGAAGAGCGAGGGCCTACCTACTGGGGCGGACTCTCAGGCACTATCGCCTCCCTGGGGATAAGTCCAGTCTCCTTGAGGATGTCTCCCCCATTGGCCACCGTCACCTGCCCAGCTTTCGCCCAGGGAGTATCCACTCGCCACTGCTGCAACACGGCCCGTTGACCACGCAATACGAAGACGTTCTCGTACTCCCCATAGGCCATGGGCAAACCGAAGTGGGCGATGGGGTCAGGATCGGCCAAGTAGCGGGCCTTGATGGCCGGGTTGCTATCCAGGAGCTTCAGGTGGCGCTGCACGATCTCACTCCAGGGAAGTCCGGCATCGGCTGACCAGTCGAAAGACTTGGGCACCTGACGATAGGCCAATAGCCAGTCGTCCTTGCCCGCTTTGGAGAGCTCATCGAAGACGTTGACGAAGTAGACCTTTTCTACCTCTGGTCGCCACTGGAAGACCTGTTTTTGCATCACCTGGCTGGTGAAGCCATCCCAGATGAAGCGCCTTGAGGCAGGATAGCCCAGGGCTGGCACCCCGCCTAGGCGCTGCAACTCAGCCCAGAAGAGGGCCTGGGGGTCATTGGTGACGGCGTAGCCTGTGCCAGCGGGGGCCTCGCCCCGGGCCTGAGTGTAGAAGTGGCCGTTGGGAACCTGCCAGTCTAGCTGTCGCACAATGCGCGCGCCGGACAGGCCCCTATAACGGCCTTTGGCCACATCCAGAGTGTCCAACCAAATAACGACATTGCCGCTAAGACTAGCGGCGATTACTCTATCCCGAATGAGATAGGATCTGATGCGGGATTCAGTATCGTAGAGCCAAATGCCATCCTGCTCTGACCCTTGAAAAACTGACCATACTAGCAGCGAGCCATCCATGTGGGGATCAGTTGGAAGAAAAGGTTCCACAAGGTTAACATCCTCTCCTGTTGCCAGATTGGTAACGTACATCTCAGGACGGCAGCAGAGTAGTGCCCCAGGGGGAGGGAAACCCTTGACCCAGGCAATTCGGTCCCCGGACAGTGAAAAGCCGTAGGAAGGCATTGGCTCCGGGGGCTTGAGCTCTACAGCACTCTTTTGATCCAGATGGTAGACGCTAACCACGCCTATTACGTTGAACTTGATGCCGTGCAACCCTGCTGCTCGGTAGGCGACGCGACGACCCCAGATCTGGGGCGCGGTTTCGTCGGTGATCGGGGTCACAACGACTGGGAACTCGCGACGGGAAACGAGGTCATACCCATAGAGATCATACGAGCCTTCGTAATCGTTTACCCAGTTGCGCTTGTCTCGCCAAATTACTGTGGTTCCCCAAATGGACGGCATCTCTTGATGAGAGGGGTCGGTGGTGAGCCGCAATTCTTCTCTGGAGTCCAGGTTGAAGGCATATATATCCCAGTTGCCATTACGGTTATCAGCCCAGACGACCCAGGGCCTGAAAATCCTTGGTGCAACTTGGTCGCCAACGGCGGAGGAAATAACGAACTCTCGATTCCCTTGCAGATCAAATCCGTAAATATCCCAATCTCCTCCCCGCTTGTCCTGCCAAACAACTAGACCATCATGAATCGCGGGATTCAGTTTTTCCCCCGGAGGTCCAGATATGCGGAAAATTTCGGCTTTGAATGGGCCGTCAGCATGCACAACGTCCGTGCTCGCTGAGAATAAACCTGAGACGAGGGTTACGAATAAGGCAATCATCACCGAGCCTGTCAAGTGCACTGGAATACGTCTGTGCAGCATGGTGCTAAGCCAAGCCTCCTTACGGCGTGGGCGGCGCGATGATAGCCAGCTTCCTGATCCAGGGTCGAATTACCGTCCCATCGGCGTTCCCAGTGGTATCAGGATTGTAATTGGGGTCCGTGGTAGAATAATCTTTTGCGACAGCAGCATGCTTCCAGACGTTCTCCCCCGGCACCGGGTTCAGCTTACTGACTAGCCACACCATGACGCCCCCTGCCTGGGTAGCCGTCCTCATAAAATAGTTCATGTCGTTCCAATAGGCGGATGAGCCGAAATCATAATCTCTGTTGGAGCCCTCCTCCGGCTTCCAGCCCGCTTCGGTGATCCTGGCCGGGGCCAGATGGACCCACAAGTGCTCCTGAAGCCAGGTGGGGAAATACTGCTCCACTCGATGCTGCCAGGCGTTGTTCCTCCTAAAGTAATTGTGCCACGAGAAGGAGTTGTAAAGCTGGATCATCGCCTTGACCGACGCCCGGTTGTAGCCACCCAGTTCCCCAGTGTCTAACTGCATGGGCACTCCACCCTCAATATTGTACTCCTCTGCGTAGTTCTGCTGCGCTATGGGCGGCGTATATAGCTCTATGTTGCGAGTCCCCTTGTTTGCCTGGGTAGTGTTATAGACATCGGTATAATAGGCCGCTATGGTGTCCCAGGTCGATCCCAAGTAGGCGTTAAGCCCCCACTCTGTGTTGGGTTCGTTACCTGGCAAATAGCGACTAATCACCAGCCCATTATAAGCCAAAACCTTATCGTAAACTCGGAAAATTTCATCCACCACACCATTGTTCGGATGCCCCTCGAAGGGCTGACTATAAATGGGTCGGGTCTGCGGCGAAGGGTATATCCGCACAAAGACCTCCATCCCGGCCGGGTGGGTTACCCGGGCCTTAAGCCAGTCGGCTAGAGCCTTCTGGCTAACAGTCATAACCCAGTCATTAAGACTAGAATCCCAATCGACCAACTGCCTACTTAGTAGCACTACGGAGCCTGGGTTGTACTCGTTGAGGGCCCAGTAGTCTTCTTGGCGATGATC
Source organism: Chloroflexota bacterium (assembly GCA_023475225.1). Classification (NCBI taxonomy): domain Bacteria; kingdom Bacillati; phylum Chloroflexota; species Chloroflexota bacterium. The sequence goes on along the minus strand of JAMCVK010000036.1, from coordinate 59,671 downwards.
ATCGTCCCTAAGATGCATGCCCCTTTTCGGGTTGGTGGTACGGGTGGCATTCTCATACTGATTCAGCCAACCACGCAGGTCAGTAAGGTCGCTGGCATAGATTATGGTTGCAGCAGTTCCTGCACTAGGTCCCCCTGGTGTAACCCCACTGCTCCAGTTGGGTAGCGCCCCCATAGATTTGCTGCTCCAGAGCCCCTGGATAGCCTGCCTCATCTCTGTGAAGTGCACCGCCTTGATCGGCATCTCAGCGGCCACAACCGGATCGGTCCAGGGGAAGGGTTCGAGCCCAGCGGCACTCCGATTGTTGTTGATGGCATTGATGACTTCCTGGATATCAAAGGCCCTTATGGGACTGCCAGGGGCAACGGGGTTCGTCCATTGCGTGGCCATAGCTCATCCTCCTTGACAGCATTAGAAAACCTTAAGGGTATAGAAGGTGACAGTCGACTGTGCTTCGTAGCTCGTTGATGTATACCACACGGATGTAGGTACTGGTAATGGCGGGATCGTCAGTCCAAAAAGCAGGCATGATGGTCGCTACGCATAGTAGCAGCCACCGCTATCGGCCACCTTGCGCGTCCCCGCAAAGAGACTGCCACTCAGTTTGATGTTACCAGCTACCTCCAGCTTTTCCCCAGGACTCGTCCCAATGCCCACGTTGCCAGCATTTGTGACTGTGATTAAATCCCCATTCACCTGCGTCCATAAACAAGCCTTCCCGTCAGGGTTATACCAGACGAACTTATCCCCAGCTACTGGTGAGGCCGGCCAAATCGTTAGGGTCCGTCTGGCAAATTCAAGCCCAGCGAGGCTGCCACTCACCCCTATGATGCCCTCCCCAGGCACATCACGGGGCATGAACGGACCTACCGTAAGGTGAGCATTTGCCCCTCCAATATGGAGCCGCGATGCCGGACCCGTCGTCCCTATGCCAACGTTGCCAGCATTTGTCAGCACCATCTTGATCGACCAGCCACCGCCATTAGTTTGAAACTGTATATCGCCGTCGGTTGATAGCAATTGGCCAGCGCTATTTACTTCGTAATAGGCTCGCTTAGCAGGTGTTGTTTGTTTTACTAAGATAGATGGGTTTACACTTCCTTCTACATGCAGCTTCGCCTCTGGACCAGTCGTCCCAATACCAACATTGCCATCTGTTGTAATTCTAACCTTTTCAGATGGCGTTCCTTGACCCAATAGAAAGACCAGCGCCGGTTTGACGTCACCCTGAACATTGTTTGTATTGATAACGCCGATTTCTCCAGCCTCTATACTGCCTCCATTATAATCGCGGTTTTTGAACAGGATGCTACCACCAGCACCAGCACCCGCACCCTGATAAGTGTAAGAGTCCCTCTCAATGATAATCTGTTCCCGAAGCGTGGTATCGCCGGTTCCATAAACTTCGTAAGTATGCAATCTCGCTCCCGGACTCTCTGTCCCAATTCCAACCTTGGCCCCGAAGATGACGTTACCCAGGTTCGCCGGAAAAATGTTGCAGCTACACTCGGGCATGATGACCTCCTTATTTATTCCCCTCTGGGGTAAGTGGGGTCAGGCTCAGCAGGAAACGCCCATCGTCCAGCGAGGTGATATCGAACAGTTGGGGGACGTATATCCGCAACGCTTTGACGAGGTCGGCTTTGGTCACCACCAAGCCGGTCACGTTCAATGGGGAAATGGCTGGGCCCATTGGGAGGCCCTGGAGGATAGTCCCCTCACCTGGAGCCGCTGCTTCCCGCTGGTAGGCATCCGCTGCCATCACGCCTCCTCTCTGGAGCTTGCTGCTGTGGAATAGTGAAATCGCTTCGGGCAAGTCCCTTTGGCAGGGGTCTTAGCGCCCTGTTGTTAACATTATAGCACTGCCCCCTCCCACTTGTCAGTACAAAGACCCTGGATTGACTGCCTGAAATCTGCTATACTGTTATTACTCAGGGAGGGGGTGAGTACTATGGCGAGAGAGCTAAAAACCATCGATATCAGTAATATCCCAGAACTGTTACGAATTGTGGAGGAGGTCCGAGCAACGCACGAGCCGCGCGTTTTGAAACGGGACAACGAGGAAGTAGCAATCCTCACCCCCACTCACCCAACCAAAAAGCGCATCCCCAGGGACAAGCCGTTCACCAAGAATGATTCATTGTGGAATCTTATTGGGATTGGCCACTCCGGTCTTGGGAATATCTCAGAGAATAAGCACAAGTACCTAGCCGAGGCATATCTCGACTATCGCAAGAGGGCATGAAGAACCACCCTTCGGCATCCAGCTCTCGCGTTTTCATCGACACCTCAGCCTACTTTGCCCTGGCTGACGATGACGATACCAATTACCACCGTGCTCAGGCTATACTCACACAACTGGCAAACCAGTGTTCGCCTCTTTTCACGACCACCTTCGTTGTTGCCAAGACCCATACACTACTACTTGCCCGACTCAACCAACACATTGCCACCAAGTTCCTCAAGGAGATCGAAAACAGCTCCACGACTGTTGTGCATCCTACTCTTTTGGATTTAAAGCAGGCACGGGCAACCGTTTATAAGTATGCCGACAAGAATTTCTCCTTCACCGATGCCATAAGTTTCGCGGTGATGGAGCGCATGAACATCAGCTACGCTTTAAGTTTTGATCGTCATTTCGCCCAGTACGGCTTTCATCTGTTGACTGCTGGCAAACCTTAACAGCCACCGACATTCAGAACCTCAGTTTTCACCAAGAAAAGAAGCGTACTAAATATGGGTATCATGAGTATCGCCCCTTGACTTCCCTTTATCGCTCACTACAATGAGGAGGCAAAGAGAGATCCAGCACTGTGAGAGAGGAGATCGCCGAGATGCAGGTGGTGATCCTGGCTGGCGGATTGGGCACCAGACTGCGCCCCTATACCTACGCTACGCCAAAGCCGATGATGCCCATCAACGCTAAACCGTTCCTGGAGCACCAACTTATACTCCTGAAGGAACAGGGATTACGGGACATCGTGATCTGTGTCGGCTACTTGGGCGACCGGATCGTTGATTACTTCGGCGATGGCTCCCGCTTTGGCCTGTCCATCCGCTATTCTCACGAACCACAACCGCTGGGAACCGGCGGGGCCATAAAGAGGGCGGAGAGTCTGCTGGAGGACCGCTTCATCGTCTTGAATGGGGATACCTTCTTATCCTTCGACTATGGAAAGGTCATCACCGCCTTCGAGCAGAGGGATACCCTAGGATTGATGGTGGTCTACGACAACAGGATAGCCATAGGGATCTCGAATGTCGCTCTAGATGAAGACGGCTTCGTCATGGCCTATAATAAATACCGCAGCACGATGGCCATGGGTTACCTAGATGCTGGGGTAACGCTGTTTAAGAAAGAGATGCTTTCCCTCATAGCGAAAGGAAAGGCGGTTTCCCTGGAGGAAGGGGTCTTCCCTCAGCTAATAGCCGACCATCAATTGGCTGCTTACCCAACCAGACAGAGGTTCTATGACATAGGCACTCCAGAAGGACTGGACTCCTTGAAAGGGATACTAAAATGATCATCTCGCGCACACCCCTGAGGATAAGCTTCGCTGGAGGGGGAACCGACCTGCCAGCCTACTATACGCAAGAGCCTGGTGCTGTCCTCTCCACAGCCATCGCTAAGTATATCTATGTCACCGTAAATAAGAAGTTCGATGACCTGATACGGGTCAGCTACTCCATCACCGAGATCGTCGAAGATGTTGACTCCCTGAAACACGGTTTGGTTAGGGAGGCCCTGAAGCTCGCCGGGATAGGTTCTGGAATAGAGATCACGACCATCGCCGATGTTCCTTCGCGCGGCACGGGATTAGGGTCCTCCAGCACCCTGACCGTCGGCTTGCTCAACGCCCTGGCCGCCTTTCAGGGTCAAGCAAAATCAGCCAAGATGCTGGCCGAGCAGGCCTGTGAGATAGAGATCAACCGCCTGGGCGAGCCCATCGGGAAACAGGACCAATATATCGCTGCCTACGGTGGACTACAGTTCATCCAGTTTCAGCCCGATGGAAGTGTCTTCGTCGATCCAGTGATCTGCCCCCAAGAAGTGAAACAACAGCTAGAAAGGAACCTGCTGCTGTTCTACACCGGCCGCACCAGAGAGGCCAACACCGTCCTGCTGAAGCAACGCCAAAAGACGCCCGCCAACAGAGATATCTTACGCAAAATGAGGGGGCTAGCCTTCACCTTGCGGGACTGCCTTACCAACAACCGTGACCTGGATAGGTTTGGCCAATATCTGCACCAGGGGTGGGAGTATAAAAAACAGCTGGCCAGTGGCATCAGCGATGCTCTGCTCGACAGCTATTACGAAAGGGCCCTGGCTGCTGGCGCACTGGGGGGCAAGCTCCTCGGGGCCGGTGGCGGCGGCTTCTTCCTCTTCTATTGCCCCGAGGATAGACAAGACGGGCTGCGCCACGCCTTAGCTGACCTGAAAGAGACCCGTTTTCGGTTCGAGCCCCAAGGGAGTAAAATAATCTACGTTGGAGATTAAATGGAAACGGTAGAAGAATCGATCACCACCTATCTGGCTGAGGTGAAGGCCAGCATGGAGGCCTTACCCCTTGACGAAATAAAGGACGTGGCTGCGGCCATCTACGAGGCCTACAAGTCGGGGCGGCAGGTCTTCATCATGGGCAACGGTGGCAGCGCCGCCGCCGCCACCCATTTCGCCTGCGACCTCACTAAGGGCACGGCCTTCCCTAACAGGAGACGCCTCAGGGCCACCTCCCTGGTCGATAACATAGCACTACTGACCGCCTGGTCGAACGACCAGGCCTATGAGGATGTCTTCGTGGAACAGCTGACTGACATGATCGGCGCAGGAGATGTAGTCATCGCTATCAGCACCAGCGGCGACTCGCCCAACATCCTACGGGCCATCGCCTATGCTAACCATTGTGGGGCGCTGACCATCGGCCTGGCCGGTGCTGATGGCGGAAGGCTTAAGGACATCGCCCAACATTGTTTGATCGTGCCCACCCGCTGTGTCGAGGCCACCGAAGGGCTACACCTGGTGATCCTGCACGCCATTAAACTCTGGTTGAGAGGGATGATCGGACTTGAGAGCGGTCTTTCTTGATCGCGATGGGGTCATCAATGTCAGTCCCGGCGAACATAAATACGTCGAAAGCGCTGAGGAGTTCGTCTTCCTCCCCGGCGTGAAGCGGGCGCTACGTCGTCTGGCCAAGACCCCCTACGCCATCATCATCGTCACTAACCAGTCGGTCGTCGGTAAGGGGCTCATCTCCCTCGCTCAACTGGAGGAGATTCACTATAAGATGCTCGAGGAGCTAAATCAGGCTGGCGGTAGGATAGATAAGGTCTACGTTTGTCCTCATCGCCCCGAGGAGAATTGCGCCTGTCGCAAGCCCAAGGGGGGCATGCTCCAGACGGCCGCCGCCGAATTTGGCGTAAACCTGAAGGAGTCGTTCTTGATCGGCGACAGTCTCGACGATGCCCAGGCTGGTTACGAAGCAGGTTGTCGGGTCATCCTCGTGCTCAGCGGCAGGTATCGTGGTGAAGCTACCACCAGTAAGAAATACGGCTCGTTTCAGCTGGCCACTGACCTGAGCGCAGCGGTGGAGATAATCATCGCCCGCCGTGAGGGGGATAGCGGCGCATGACCGCCCCTAAGTCCATACTGATCATCTGTCCCTTCTTCCGACCCAATGTGGGAGGGGTCGAAGCCCATCTGGATAAGCTCACCCGCCATCTAGCGCAAAATAACTACAACGTTCAGGTCATCACCTACCAGCCATTAACTACCCGGACGAAGGGTCTCCCGCTGGAGAAAAGCCCCAATCTGGTAATACATCGGGTACCCTGGTTCGGCCAGGGGCTGTTCCACAGGCTAGAACCGTTCTTTCCCCTCGTCTTCGCCTACCTTTTCCCGGGGCTCTTCCTGTATAGCCTCTACTTTTATCTGTCTCATCATAAAGAGATAGATGTTATCCACGCTCACGGCTTTGTGGCCGCGGCCATCACCAGGGTCTTGACCACCATCCACCGCAAGAGAACCGTGCTGAGCACTCACGCCGTATACGACCTGGGACAGCGTAAGGTGCTGGCCGCCATCATCGCCTGGTTACTCTCCCCCTTCGACTTCATCCTGGCTGTCGGCGAGCCCTCCCGGCAAGAGCTCCTCCAGATCGGACTGCCAGAGGAACGTATGGCCATACACCCTAACTGGATCGACCTGGAGCTCTTCGCCCCTCTCGATAAGGCTGAGAGCAGAGCAAGCCTAGGATTCAAACAAGACGATTTCATCGCCCTCTTCCTCGGACGCTTGATCGCCAAGAAGGGGGTGTTGTTGCTGCTCGAGGCCGCCTCCCAGGTCAATTCACCGCTAACCTTCGTCTTCGTCGGCGACGGGCCGCTGGCCGCCACGCTCCAGGAGCGCTCCTTGAAACAACCAAACGTCGTCTTCAGAGGACGTATCCCAGACGATGCGCAGCACACCATCGTGGAGTACTACAGTGCGGCTGACGTCTGCCTCCTTCCCTCCCAATACGAAGAGGGATTCGCCACGGTGGTTCTGGAGTCCATAGCCTGTGGAACGCCGGTCATCGCCGCCAACAGGGGCTGCCTGCCCTATTTCATCGATCCCTCTGTGGGACGGCTCATCGAACCAACGGTGGCCAATATCGTGGCGACGCTCGACTATTACTACCAGCATCGGGAGGAGCTGGAGAGATTGCGCATTAACTGTCGGGATTATGCCCTGGCCCATTTCAGTGAGAGGAACATCGAGGTGATCGAACGCAGCTATGACTGAGGCGGAAGAGACTGATCTAGAGACTGTTGAACAACAGGGTTCCAAGGGGGCTGGGGATGTGCCCCAGAGCACAAAAAAAGCTCACGGGGCTACCTTGAACCCCCTGCGGGGGTTTGGGAGAGATATTCAGCGCTCTCATCTACAAAGGATGCTCTCCCATGTGGGGGATATGGGACTACGCCGCCGCGTACGCACCATCCTGCGCTACCTGGACCTTAAAGATGACGATACTGTTCTGGACTGTGGCTGTGGCGAGGGCTTTTACCTCGAGATCATTTCCCGATTGTACAACTGTCGACTTTATGGGCTGGACCTGGACCGAAAACTTCTGGCGCGAGCCAGAGAGAGGCTAGGGGAAAGGTCAGGCGTAACCCTGCTCCAGGGCGATGCGACTCGCCTCCCCTTCCCCGATGAGAGCTTCGCTAAGGTGATCGCCTCCGAGCTCCTGGAGCATGTCCCCGATGACCTCCAGGCCATAAGGGAGATACGCCGCGTCCTCAAGACAGGGGGAATCGTGGCCATAACCGTCCCCAACCACAACTACCCCTTCTTCTGGGACCCCCTCAACAAGACCAGGGAAGCCCTCGGCCTGGGACACTTCAGCAAAGAAAAGGGGCTCCTTGGGGGAATCTGGGCCATGCACCTGCGTCTCTACTATCCCGCAGAGATTCAGAGGCTTGTTCAAGAAGCTGCGCTCTCCGTCGAAGAGATGGAGGGTTTAACCCATCGCTGTCTTCCCTTCAACCATAACATCCTCTATTTCTTCAAGCAGATCGTTTTCGAACGTGTGCCCTTACCCGCCAGCATTCACGCCTCGCTGGACAAGTTCGCCTGGGATCAAGATGGGACTTCCCCCTTCAATCCCATCCCCCTTTTCCAGAAGGTCCTGGACATCGTTGATAAGCCCAATGATGATTTTCATAGCCTGGATAAATCATCTATGTGCATCGCCCTCAAGGCTCGTAAATAGCTTCTTCTTGTGGTTCGCAGCGGCTGATACCCTCCAGCCTATCGAAATCGGTATCCCAGCTATAGATCCCAGGGACCTTTTTCCTTTCCATATAGGCGACATTGTAGGCATCAGCAAAGGAGAGATTCCTGTCCACATAGAGCTCAAAAGCACGGTGATAAAGATCCTTGCCCGGAAGTTGGAGTCCCCTCAGAGAGATGATGTCCAAGACAAGCCCCCTGATCTGGCTTCGAGGCGCCTGGTAGCGGTGCTGTAGGGTGAAGACGGTCTCAAAGATAACCAGGGGCGAGGTTACGACCTTCTCCTCACCCCGCTCAACCCTGGTCAATAGGGCCAGCGCTCGCCGTGCCTTCTCTTCATCGTCCCGCGTAAAGTAGCGCAGCAAGACATTGGTATCTAAGAAACGGGGTCGCATCGGCTCTCCCTAGGTCTCGGCAAGGACTTCAGCAGCGACCTCTCTCTCAAAGTCCTCTCGCACTTCTCTGAAGTCCTCCGGCCTTTTTCGAGGGGTTACCGCCCCATAGCCTGCCAGTACCCTTGAGGGCGCCCGCCTCATCCTGACTACCTCTCCTTCCACTTCAAAGTGAATCTTGTCCCGCGGTTGTAAACCAAGGGCTCGGCGCACCCCCAGAGGAATGGTCACCTGTCCTTTTTGTGTGAGCGTGGTCTCTGATCGTCTCATAGTAATACCTCATAATGTAGAAATACTAATAATTATAGTAATACTATAATAGCATAATATTGCTTCAGCGTCAAATCAGGCTGCCGTGAGCCCTCTGCCCTCACTGCCCTAAGGTATAGCAGAGTGCCCCCTACCGGTCAACATCACCTGCTTCTTATAAAGGAATAGAGGATCGTCCAGTTAGCGAAAGACCGAGGTCCCCTGGAAGGGATAAAGGGGGGTCCCAAAACGAGGGGCGAAAAGGCCATCTACTGGGGCGGACTCTCAGGCACTATCGCCTCCCTGGGGATGAGACCAGCCTCCTTGAGGATGTCTCCCCCGTTGGCCACCGTCACCTGCCCAGCTTTCGCCCAGGGAGTATCCACTCGCCACTGCTGCAGCACGGCCCGTTGACCACGCAAGACGAAGACGTTCTCGTACTCCCCATAGGCCATGGGCAAACCGAAGTGGGCGATGGGGTCAGGATCGGCCAAGTAGCGGGCCTTGATGGCCGGGTTACTATCTAGGAGCTTCAGGTGGCGCTGCACGATCTCACTCCAGGGAAGTCCGGCATCGGCTGACCAGTCGAAGGGCTTGGGCACCTGACGATAGGCCAAGAGCCAGTCGTCCTTGCCCACTTTGGAGAGCTCATCGAAGACGTTGACGAAGTAGACCTGCTTCACCTCTGGTCGCCACTGGAAGACCTGTTTTTGCATCGCCTGGCTGGTGAAGCCATCCCAGATGAAGCGCCTTGAGGCAGGATAGCCCAGGCTGTCCACCCCACCCAGGCGCTGAAACTCAGCCCAGAAGAGGATATCGTTCGCATCGCTGATGGCGTAGCCCTTGTGGCTCGTGCCCGGTGGGAAGCCGTTGGCCTGAGTGTAGAAGTGGCCATTAGAAACATCCCAATCTAATGGTAAGGAGATGCGAGCTGCCCATACTGCTCCCCCGCTAGGTGGCTGCACGACGGTGCCTCCGTCTATCCAAACCACAAGATTGCCAGAAATCCGAGGGTCGATCTGATTGGTCGGCCCTATAGCGATGAGGAACTCCATCTTTGTCCTGAGATCATAACCATAGATATCCCAGTTACCAATGCGGTTATCCTGCCAAACTACCAGCGGCCCATAAATGGCAGGGGATATCTTTCTGCCAGGGCTAGTGGAGATGGGGAATTCCCTCCGCGTCTCAAGATCGTAGCCGTAGATTTTGGTATTATTACTATAGAAGCCTTCAGGCGTGCTATCCCGGTCGTCCTGCCAAACTATTATGTTCTCCCATATCGCGGGCTTCATAGCTGTACGCTGATTGGTGACCTGCAAAGTGGACCTGCTGTCTATATTAAAGGCCCACACATTCCCAAATATTGGACTCGTCCCATAGTGGTAGCCTGTCCCATCCGCCCAAACGATTGTCTTGCCAGAAGCGAATAGCGAACTAGCCTCCGTCACGTTTTTGGCTACCGAAAACGCCACTCCCCGCTGGCGATCGTAGGCGTCGATGTCCACCCCACAATAGCCCACCTTGGCACAAGGAAAGGGGAAAGATGTCCAGGCAATCGCATCTGCCGAAATCACTGGCCGGTACGCTGAACCAGGAATAGCAAGGGGAAGGGTGATCCCAGCCTTCCTCGATAGGTCAAACCCGCGAAGGACCCTATCGTCCATCCAAATCAATAGATTTCCATGAACGCTGTACCACTTGTTGGGCGTACCTGTCTCCGTCACCCGGAAAAGCTTGTTTGTTCTCAAATCCCAGCCATAGATATCCTGCCTGCCCCCAGCCTCGGTTGACGCCCATATGATGGCGTATTCTGAAACCACAGGGCGCAGGTTACTTCCTTTGTCGCTGATAAGGAAGGGGGTAACTTGGTACTGCTGCCAAGCCCATGCCACCTGTGGCTGCGGATGAAGTGACCATACACTGCCCAACATCAGCAAGCAGAGAACTAGCAGTGCACCTCTACATGTACATTTGGATGCTAGGCGTTGAGGAAACAGACGTACTTGTCGAACCATGGGCGCCTGGTGTCGTCCTCCTTCACAGCCACGAAGTCGGCAAACTTACCGGTTGCATCCGATAGAATCCACACGGCATATCCATCCAATTGACCAGATATGCGCACATAGTCGTTGTAGTCTCCCCAGGAGCTAATACCTGTCCGAGCTCCATCGCAGGAAGTAGTCGTCGTATCTAGATTGGCGCTGCATGGGTTGGGGGGGAAGCAGTCTGGATGCCAACCAAACTCAGTGATGCGATTTGGCATGCCACTTGCTTTGCGGTCTTTCAGAAACTGGGGCCAAAAGTTATAAACCGCATGCTGAGATTGATATCCTGGCCAAAAATAGTTGTGCTGGACGAACCGTCCTACTGCTGTTCCGTTTGTGTGGTGGTCTATCATGTCAATACAGTAGTAGACTCCATAGTCTGTGTTAAGGCCCTCAAAATCTTTTGGGCCGGTGCTAGACACCCCTTTTCGTGTGACTGTGCCATTGGACCAGTAATTAGCCACCGCTACGCATGCGTATTGCATGAAAGCAGGGTGGGTATATTTCGCAGGGACGGCCCTGCGCTTCTAGCTGGTCGTATATGTCCCTATAGTAGTGCTGCACATCTGTCCAAAACCTGATCCACCAGCTCACACTACCATCGATGGCCCATTCTATTTCTGGCTCGTTGCCGGTCACCCAGCGAAAGCTAGTAAGTCCATTAGCCTTTAGGCTGTTGGCAAGGGTAATTATCTCAGTTGCTACGTCCCCAGGACTCTTCTGCGTGGCCTTGTCATAGTTATAGGTATATCGATAGGTTGGATCATAGAGTGAGTAAGAACCATGGATCGGTGCATAGCTCCAATGAGGGGCATTAGGTGGGACGTGGCGAATGAATATCTCAGCGCTGTTCTGAATACTTTTGAGATAGTTAAGCATAGCGGGACGCAAAACATCCGTGCTTAGCACAACAGCCAGCCCCGGGGTAAACATCTGAAGGGCTTGCAGTTCAGATGTTCGTAAGTCACCATTATTCCGCAAATGAATCCCTCGTTTCGGGCCTCGTAACCCACCTGTGTTTTCATATTGGTTCAGCCAACCCCGTAGGTCGTTGATGTCCCGGGCACTTATGGGCCGGCTGCTAGAGGGCGCGCTGCCAACGCTCCAATTGGGGATCGTCCCCATCGACTTCCGGTTCCAGAGGTCCTGAATGGCCGTGCGAATCTCGTTGAAGTGTATAGCCCTAATAGGGATGCTACTGCTGACAGGAACATCGGTCCAGGCATAGCCTGGGAGTCCATAAGCACTGCGGTTGCAGTCAACGGCGCTGCGCAGTTCGTTGATGTGCACCGCCCGGATGTGGGTATTACTTGTAGCAGGATGGTCAGTCCATTGAGTAGCCATAGTGTTCAATCCGCATAGTAGCAGCCACCGCTATCGGCCACCCTGCGCGTCCCCGTAAAGAGGCTGCCACTCAGTTTGATGTTCCCAGCTACCTCCAGCTTTTCCCCAGGACTCGTCCCAATGCCCACATCGCCAGCATTTGTCAGCACCATCTTGATCGACCAGCCACCGCCATTAGTTTGAAACTGTATATCGCCGTCGGTTGATAGCAATTGGCCAGCGCTATTTACTTCGTAATAGGCTCGCTTAGCAGGTGTTGTTTGTTTTACTAAGATAGATGGGTTTACACTTCCTTCTACATGCAGCTTCGCCTCTGGACCAGTCGTCCCAATACCAACATTGCCATCTGTTGTAATTCTAACCTTTTCAGATGGCGTTCCTTGACCCAATAGAAAGACCAGCGCCGGTTTGACGTCACCCTGAACATTGTTTGTATTGATAACGCCGATTTCTCCAGCCTCTATACTGCCTCCATTATAATCGCGGTTTTTGAACAGGATGCTACCACCAGCACCAGCACCCGCACCCTGATAAGTGTAAGAGTCCCTCTCAATGATAATCTGTTCCCGAAGCGTGGTATCGCCGGTTCCATAAACTTCGTAAGTATGCAATCTCGCTCCCGGACTCTCTGTCCCAATTCCAACCTTGGCCCCGAAGATGACGTTACCCAGGTTCGCCGGAAAAATGTTGCAGCTACACTCGGGCATGATGACCTCCTTATTTATTCCCCTCTGGGGTAAGTGGGGTCAGGCTCAGCAGGAAACGCCCATCGTCCAGCGAGGTGATATCGAACAGTTGGGGGACGTATATCCGCAGCGCTTTGACGAGGTCGGCTTTGGTCACCACCAAGCCGGTCACGTTCAACGGGGGAATGGCTGGGCCCATCGGGAGGCCGGGAGGGACTGTCCCCTCACCTGGAGCCGCTGCTTCCCGCTGGTAGGCATCCGCTGCCATCACGCCTCCTCTCTGGAGCTTGCTGCTGCGGAATAGTGAAATCGCTTCGGGCAAGTCCGTTTGGCAGGGATCTTAGCGCCCTGTTGTTAACATTATAGCACTGCCCCCTCCCACTTGTCAGGTACTACTTTGGGAGGGCCAAAGAATGTGGTTCCAAGGGTCTTTCGGATGTGCCCCAGAGCACAAAAAGCCCACAGGTCCGCCTTGAAGCCCTTGCAGGGGTTTGAGGAGATATTCGACCTGATTTAATTCGGTAACTTGACAATAGCATCTATTAGTGGTACTATCAGTGTGCTCTGTAGTGGGATATAAGTGGAGGAGATGCCAATGCGAACTCATATCTTCATACCAGAGGAACTAATGAAGGAGATAGACCGGATAGCGGGCAAACGAAAAAGAAGTCGCTTCATTGAGCTGGCCATCCGGGAGAGGTTGGCCCGCGAAACACTATCTACAGCCCTGCGGGAGTCGGTGGGAGTCCTGAATGTCGTCGACTACCCTGAATGGGAAAGCGTTGCGAAGATCTCGGCTTGGGTACGCTCCGGCCGGAAAGAAGACGACTCCCGGCTGGCACGCAGAATGAGCGGTCGAAGGAACTAATGGTGCGATACTTACTCGATACCGATGCAATAATTGATTACTTAGTGGGCATTCCGACCTCGGTGGCGCTCGTCCAGGATCTGCACCAGCGTGGTGGCCTGTTATGCGTCTGCGACGTGGTAATCGCCGAGGTTTACGCCGGAGTAAGACCGAAAGACCGCGACAAGGTCCAAAGACTACTCCAAGCTTGCCAGTTTTTGGCTACCACCCAAGAGGTAGCCAGACAAGCAGGGGAGTGGCGCTATACCTATGCCCGGCAGGGAGTAACCCTTTCCACTACCGATACCCTAGTGGCAGCCACCGCCCAGGCCCACCAAGCTAGCCTTATTACGGGTAATAAAGATGATTATCCCATGCCGGAAGTGACGGTCCTGCCGCTACTCCGGGCCAATTGATAACCATTTCCAAAAACAGTGATATAGGCAAACTGCTACCCCAGAGTGGGGAGGATGAGGCTCAAGCCGGAGAAAGCAGATAACAATGGAGCCAGAGGCCACAAGGAATACTGGGCTGAGAGACTCCTCACTAGAAACTGTCCCTCTGAGGGGCATCTGTACGGCGACTCCTAAGTATATCTGGGCCATAATATTCCTTGGTTACGTTTCTCCCAAGGCTAGTTTTGGGGACCCTGAGCTCCAATAGAGAGGGCCAAATGTCGCTTATTGAAAAGATTGAGCTCTGGTATCGGAAGCGTAGAATGCGCCTCACCCAAGGGCAACCCTTTTATGAGCGCTTCTTCGACGATCGCGACTGGATGGTCATCTCTCACGACATCGGGCCCTACCTCATCAGGAAACCAATTCAGGAGCACCTGCAAAACATCAGGAACAAGGTTATCGTCGACGTCGGCTGCGGAACAGGAGCGGTGATCAACAGCCTGGACTTGAAGGACAATCTGGTCTGTGGCTGCGATATCTCCCACGACTCGATCAGCCGCGCTCGCCGCCTAAGCCACTCTGGCATACACTTCCTACAAGCCGATACCCTTCATCTACCATTTGAGGAGAGTAAGGTAAACGTTGTGCTCTGTCTGGATGTTCTGGAACATCTGGAAAACGACCAGGCCGCCCTGACTGAGATGGCCCGGGTCCTGCCAGAGGGAGGCGAGTTGATCGTCCGTGTCCCCTATAGACCGTATCACCCAGACTATAAGGAAGCCTACGGACATCTGCGCCACTACATGCGCCAGGCGCTAGAGGGACTCCTGCGGGAAAGCGGCTTCGCCATCGAACAAGCCCTCCCCATGTATCCCCGCTTCACCACTATCAATCGCTACTTTTATGCCTTCATTACCGCCCTTAATCTGCTTTTAGGTAAGATAAAAGGGGACAATAAGACCTTTTATGAGCGTCGCCTAGGGGCGTTGGCCATATATAAGCAATTATGTTTCCCTCTGCTCCTGGGACTGAGCCATCTGGAGGCGAAAGGGAATACAGATAACCAAGGCTCAACGTTCCTGGTGGCCAGGAAATGGGGTAAGTCCGACGCTCCCGCCTCTGAGGATAAGACGTGAACATATTATTCATCTACCCCGGCCCGGATATCTCCTACCCCATCCAGCTGGGAGCACTCTCGGCCTTCCTGAAGAGATACGGACACCAAACAGCCTTGCTAGAATTGGTGGTCCAGAGACGCCTGAACGCTACACATTGGGCAGACGTCCGTAAGGCTATCGAGATCTTCCGACCTCATCTGGTCGGCTTCACCGCCTATGAGACGAGCTTCGACTGGATCAGGGAGCTCGCCGACTACCTAAAGACTCAGTACAACCTCCCCATCATCGTCGGCGGGTATCACGCTACACTCGTCCCCCAAGAGGCGATTCGACATAACTCCATAGATATCGTTTGTCGGGGGGAAGGGGAATATCCCCTACTGGAGCTGGTCACCAGAATGGAGCGGGAAGAGGATACGACCAGCACCCCAAACCTGTGGGTAAAAAAAGACGGACAAGTCTACCAGAATCCTATCCGTCCGTTGATTGAGGATCTCGATGAGCTGCCCTTCCCCGACAGGGAGATGCTGGATTACCAGAGGCATCTAGAGATGGGGGGAGAGGGGGACCGAAACGTGAAACTGATAGCCAGCCGGGGCTGTCCCTATGACTGTACCTATTGCTCAAATTACTATATTAAACAACTATATCCCAACAAACACAAATACTTAAGAATGCGCTCAGTTGATAACGTGCTCCAGGAGATAGAGGGGCTCGCCAATAGATATACCTTCGACTCGCTCGGTTTCCACGATGATAATCTGACCCTCTTTCCCCGCTGGTTGGAGGAGTTCTGCGAGAAATACCCCCACCGCTTCCGCTTTCCCTTCTACTGTGCAGCCAGGCCGGAGACCTGTAGCGCAAAGACCCTACGGATGCTCAAAAACGCTGGCTGTAACCTGCTTCTGCTTGGAATAGAGTCGGGCGATGAGCAGCTGAGACGATCGGTATTGAACAGGCGGATGACCAACCAAAGCATAATCAAGTCCTTTCAGACAGCCAGGCGACTGGGCATCCAAACCTGGTCATTCAATATGGTGGGGTTGCCCTATGAGGGGCGGCTTAGTTTGCTGCGGACGATCTGGCTGAACTTCCAGATAGGGCCCGACTTCGCTATGACGAGCATCTTCTACCCTTTTAAGGGCACAGCCTTGGGTGATCTCTGTTACGCCAACAATTGGGTCAACCTGCAGAGACGGAGCAGCGTCGGCTCCTACGCCTGGGACTCTGTGCTCAATCACCCCCACCTCTCTCGGCTGGAGATAAGACTGGCCAAGTACCTGAACACCCTCACCGCTCTCAGGGGCAGAGGACTCCTCTTCAAGGCCATCAGGGGCCGCATAGTGAACTGGCTACGCCACAGAATGTGCAGGTGGGCTGGGCCTGCCTGAGGAAACTAAAGGGAGAGGGTATCGAAGAATGAGGGTTCCGAGGGGGCACAGCCCCAGCGCCAGGATAGCCTGGAGACACAGCCCCTATCTCCCCTTCCCCCACCGCATGGGGAGTGCAGAGGGGCAAAGCCCCTCTGCTAGGGTTTGGGGTATCCCCAAACCCCAATTCCCCCCTTCTCCCGTCCTTCCCGGACGGGAGAAGGGGGGTAGGGGGGATGAGGGCGTTCAGTTATCGATTTTAGCCGTCCATCTGCTCACACCCGAAATCACCTCCGGCGGCGATAGAGCCTTCGTCGAACTGGCCAGGCGTTGGCAACAGGCTGGGGCAGAGGTAACCCTCATAGTGCCGGAGATAGCGGCCAGGCGATGCCAGGAAGAGATCTCACCCTCAAAGATGTATGTCCTAAAAGGGTCATTGATTGATGCACATCGTCTGTACTCTCGCTATCTCTTCCTGTTGCCCTTGGTCTATCTCCTCCGCGCTCTGAAGTCCTGCCGCCTGATCAGAACCGCTGGGGGAGAGGTGCTTTACACCACCGGCGACTTCTTCTGCGATACCATCCCCGCTTTCTACCACCGCCTCAAGTTTCCACAGACCAGGTGGGTAGCCACCATCTTCCATCTCAACGAATCGCCCTTCAAGCGGAGAGGAAATACGTTTATAATGAGCGTCGTATCATGGGTATTGCAAAGATTCAGCTTCGTCTTAATCAAACGCCTGGCTGATAGGGTCTTTCTCTTGAACCATGCGGTGAAGGAGCGCCTGGTGAGGCTTGGCTTTTCCCCAGAGAAGCTCTGTGTAGTCGGGGCCGGGATAAGCCTGGCCGAGATCAACGCGGCCACCTCGCGCTCCAAAAGAGGACCTGAGGGTTGTTTTCTGGGGCGGCTCAACCCTTCCAAGGGCATCTTCGACCTACCCGAGATCTGGGACATGGTGGTCAGGGAGATGCCCTCCGCCAGACTGCTCATCATCGGCTCCGGCTCGGCGGAATGGACGGAGAGGCTAAAGAGGGAGATCCAGCGGCGAGGGTTGGAGGAGAACATCACCATAGCCGGGTTTTTGCCCAAAAGCGAGGTATATAGCCTGATGAAATCCAGTCGTGTCTTCCTCTCGACCAGCTACGAAGAGGGTTGGGGGATAGCTATGGCCGAAGCGCTGGCCTGTCGCTTGCCGGTCATCGCTTATGACCTGCCAGCCTATCGCCCTATATTTGGTGACGCTCTTTACCCTATACCCAGGGGCGATACCAAACAATTTGCCACGGCCATCGTTCGCCTGTTGCAAGATGAGGACCTCAGGAAGAGCATGACGGAACAAGCTTATAAGGTCGTACTCACCTACGATTGGGACAGGGTAGCCGAGCGGGAAATGAGTCTGATCAGGGAACTGCTATGATCACCTGGTCGAAACGACACTGGACAGACCTCCTCATCTTTCTTTTTTACTGCCTCCTTACCTACATTGTGACCTACATCGCCCGGCCCCGGGCCCCAGGGGCGATGTATGCCTTCCATGGCGATGCTCTGGCCGCCATCTGGTCGATCTGGTGGTATAAATACGCCTTCCTGAACCACCTGCCCTTCTCCTTCTGTCCTTTAGTAGCCAGTCCCTTTGGGATCAATATCGTCGCCCTGGAGTGGTTCACTCTCTACCCAGAGATAGCCCTGGCCATTCTCACCAACGAGGTCTTCGCCTTCGACTTCATGGTGCTCATCAGCTTCCCCCTCTCAGCTATGATCATGTATTACCTTTGTTATCACATCACCAAGAACAAGGCCGCCAGCCTAGTGGCCGGCGTGATCTATTCGTTTTCGAACTACCACATCTGGCGGACCTTCGCCTGGGTACCCCTGGCCAGCGTGCAGTGGATTCCGCTCTATTTCCTCTTTCTCCTGAAACTGCACGGACAGCGGACATATAGAAACGCCATCATCGCTGCCCTCCTCTACACCTTCATCCTCCTATCGAGTTACATCAACGGCTATATCGTAGCCATAGGCACACTCTACTTCCTTCTCTTCTGGCTGGGGTACGCCTACATAACCGAGAGGAGGCTTGATCTCGATCGCCAGACGTTGAAGGTGGGTGCTACAGCCATTTTACTAAGCCTGGCCATCATCCTGCCCTTCACCTTTTCCACGCTGCAAACGGTACTCACCACCCCAAAGCAGCTCCTGCCCTATGGCTTTGCGCGCCCCTTTGGCGATGTGGTTGGGCTGGCCCCACGACTGGTGGACTACTTGTTGCCCCCCATTTATAACCCCCTCTTCGGTAAATATATGACACAATGGAATGCGGAGGAGCCGGTGCGCGGCTATTTCGCCCATGGGCTGTACATTGGTTACATCACGCTGATCCTGGCCATTTATGGGCTGTGGAAATGGCTCCCAAGGAGGAAGCAGTCCCCAGGAAACAGGGAACGCCATTTTGCCCTCTCCTTCTTCATTTTCCTGTTCGCTGCCAGTCTGTTCACCTCAGCGGCACCTATCATTAATATTCCCCTGCCGGGGCTCGGGCAGCTCCCCATCTGGACCCCCAGCTACTTCCTCTACCCCATAGCCCCATGGTTTCGCGAGTATGCTCGTTTCTCGGTACTGGTTATGCTCTCTGCAGCTATACTGGCCGCACTGGGTTTCCAGTATGCTCTGGCCGGGGTCGTTAGCCAAAGGCGTCTCTATTTGAACGTCATCTTCATCACCGCACTTATTCTAATGGAGCAGAGCGTGCACATCCCCCTGACCGTCATCACCACCAGCGTTCCAGAGGTATACTATTGGTTGGCTTCCCAACCTGGCCAGTTCAGCATCGCCGAGTATCCAATGAACGATATATTCGTTTCCCCGGAGTACCAATTCTCCCAACGGATTCACCACAAGCCAATGGTTAATGGACAGGGTAAGAGTCGCACCGCCGATATGCTTATGCCGAGCATTGAAGATATAACCGACGTCGCTACCCCAGGGGTGTTAAGCTATCTAGGGGTCAAGTACGTGCTGATTCATAAAGCAAAATACATCCTTACTGGCCCTCTGCCCAATCTAGAAAACAGGCCGGAGTTCACTCTGGTGAAAGATTTCCCGACAACCACCGTCTATGAGCTCCATGCACCGCCCGCCCTGGTGATCGTCGCCCCCGCCCGCAGCCTGGACCTCGTCAGCGAGAAGGCGAAGCCTGAAATAGGCTGGTGGTCTACAGGCAACAAGGGGGAGCTCAACCTGCTCAATACGCTGGACCATCCGCTCACCATCAACCTGCGTTTCACGGCCCGCACCTTCGAGGAGCCCCGTCGGCTGGCCATCTCTTACAACGATGTCCTGCTCCAGATTGAAGAGCTCTCGCCCACACCCAAGGAGATAACGGTCAAGAATCTAGCTTTGCAACCAAGCAAAATAGGGCAAGGCCCGGTGCCCAAACCCAAGGTCCTCAACCTCTCCATACCGGATAACAGTGATCCACCAGAGTGGTTCGGGTTGCGTGACTTCCGGGTGGAGCCGCGGTGAGGACGCTCGTTCTGGCCTTATATCTACTTCTCATCCTGTCGCTCTTGCTACTATTCCTTTCCCTTACCTGCCAGAGCCAAGCACCAAGGAACACGGTGAAGGCCTTTCTCGATGCTATATCCGAGGGGAAGATGGAGCAAGCCAGAGCTTACTATGATCCAGTAACCGGTGGAGGCATACTGCGCGAGATCCAGGAGCCCAAACTGATCGCCGTTATGCATCAAGCCCAGCTGCGCTTACAGTGGAGCGATCTGCCCTCCCTTGATCCAGAGGCGCAGACGATCATCGTCCAGGCAGATAGCGCCGAGGGGACTTACCGTATGTATTTCTACCTCGTTAAGAAAGAGGGGCGTTGGTACATCCAGTCCTATCGGGTCACCGACTAGCCTTCGCCGTCATCCCTTCGAGTCGCCCAGTCCAAAGGGGCCATTGGCTCAGAGGTAGCGCACCTGACTCTTAATCATGGTGTCGGAGGTTCGAATGCTGCATGGCTCCCCGGGCTAACGGCGCAGAGAACACTGCTGTGGGATCGAGTAAAGATTCTCCTGCTAAGGGGTCTCAAGGGGCGCACAAGAATCGAGTGCATGTCTACTTGAGCATTTCTAGCTGCGACCACAGGTGACAGCAAGAGAACAAACATGTTTGTTTGAGGGAATATCACCCCCATGCCGGAAGCGTCACGCTTGGAAGTTCTACCGGCTCGTTCGTTTCTGGAGAAGTTGGATAGGTTAAGATTGTCAATTCTTTACTCAGTTCACTCCAGCCTACAGCCTGGTATGTTGCCGTGAGTTGATTATCAGACAGAGCAGGAATATGTGCGTAGCCAAACGGCCGCGTATGCCTTACGGATTCCATGTTGCTCTCCCCCTTTCAGATTGAAACCCTTCACCGCCGGACGCTATTTCTCCGATTACTTGTTTACGCTGAACGAATCTAAGTCCCTCTCTCCTTGTGATAGTTGCCACGTCTATCGGACCACCGCAACCCCTAATTCCAACAGTCAACCTTTGTGCACTAATGGTGGTTCTTATAAAAAAGATTGCCAGGTCTACACAATCCTGCAAAGGCATTGCTGCCAGAGGTAGTGCCATCTGCAGCTGGCCTAGGGCTTGCAGTAGCCCCTGTGCTTGTGCGGCCTGCAAATTGAGGGCCCGGGTTACGATATCCACTAATCTATGATCATAGCCTTGTATGAGACGATCAACAAACTCGCGCTGCCCTCCCCAGGTTATTCCAAAAACATCGGTGGCAAGGTGCTGTTCCACAGGTGGGGGATTTCGCGGTATGTCGAATAGAAAAACTCTCCCATAGGGTTCTCCCTCGTTGAATCCACCGACCACGAAAGTCATGTTTGGCCCATCATAGGTTGGTGGCATGGCGGATTGCCATTGTTGCATAAAGAAATCACTCATACGTTGAGCAAAGTCCCGGATGGCTAGTCTTTCTTGTGGCAAACCAGATTCAAATTCTGGTATGAAACTGTGAGCTGTTCTCAATCTAATGGCTGCCTGCCCATAAGTGACAGCCCCAACAGCAATATTTGGAGGGGAGAAGGAAAGCAGTTTGGTTGCATTGTCAAAATTCACATGGATGGCAGGGCCTTGCGGTTGTTGTGCTGCAAGGGTTACTCGGCTTTCAGCTGCAAGAACGAGACCTTCTGGCCCCTTTATAACGATGCCAAATGACATTATACCTCCTTACGACTGAAAACAGGTTTCAAGTCTGTGAGCAATCTCTATCTACTATTGCTTGTTATGTTTGGGGTTTTCCTTTTCGATTATCTTCTTTTCTTCCGCCCGCGCCTCCTGGATGGACCCCATTTGCTTCACTTGGAAAGTCACGGCACCCTTGATGGGGTCGGGGCCACCCGGCAAGTGCTCCTTCAGGCGCTCTGTCACCCTGCCTCTTTTGGCGCTACCAGTGTAGATGTTGTTGCCGTCACTATTCTTGATTTTGTATACAACTGGCTTACCTTTTGGGGCCTTTTCAAGGCTACTCTCGTTGAAGTCTCGTGAACGTGAGAACCTCTTGCCTGCCATTCTCTTTTCCTCCTCTAGTTAGCTGGACTTAAACTCTTCTTCTGACGCTCAAGGACAACCCCATCGTCTCTCCCAAGGAGACAGTAGCACCCCTTGAATGCAAGACCAACGGCATCCCACACCGACTTATCCTCTTTGCAAAGTGCTGGCACGATTCGGCCCTTGTCTAATCTACCAACAACAAGCTTGAACATCTCAAGATGAGCTTCTTTAGGGTCAGACTTCTATGCCTGGACATTGTTTCCTATCCTGCACTTGCTGACGAACGTAGCCCTGTCAACATCTCATTTAGCTTCCGCGGGTCTCGACACACAAGCAGCATCCATTTCCCAAACTCGCCATGATGATTAACCGCCGATGCCCACCGCTGGGCTGCTGCTTCCTTTGCCCTATCCCTTTCACTCTCAAACCCCTTCACTTCCAAAATCACATTGACCACTGTGTTATTCTCACACCGCACACGAACCAAGAAGTCTGGGATGTAGTAATGACTCTGCCCATCGAACTCATAAGGTATGGTGAAATCCAGGTGGTCGTTTCGGGCGTAGGAGAGGACGTAATCAAGGCGCTCCAGAGCAAAGGCTACGGTATGCTCCCAGGCCGCTGTATCTACTACGACGTGGCTGATATGGCTCTTCCCCGTGCCGTGACATACGCGGCTGGTGCGGAAGAGCACGTCGCGTGTAGAGCCGATGGGGCGGAAGCGTTCAATGACCGGCAGCAGGGGCTGCTCTCCTGCCGTTGTATCGGGTCTGATAGCCTGCTGTAGCCTCTCTACCACACGCTGGCGGTAGCGCAGCAAGCCGACTTCCTCCAGAGGCACAGCGTATCGTTTTACCCGAGTCTCCAGATATTCCTGGACTATTCTCAGCACCTGGGGAAAGAGCAGGCGCCGCTTCACATCAACCTGTTCACCGTCTTTCCTATCAGGAACCAACCGGTGGGTTATCTGGCTGGCCATGTCATACATGGTCGCCTGGAGCCTTTGGCCGCGATAGAACTCTGAGCGGTCATGCACGATGACATCCCCCGGGCCAAGCTGGTCGGGACGGGCCATCCGATAGCCGTTGGCATTCTTGACCATGACTTCGGTAGGATCAGTGCTGGGCGTCAGTTCCATCTCAGGAATAGCCGCTACATCGGCGGTGACGCGGTAGCGCACATCGAAGACGTAGCCTTCGACTCGTGGGAAGGCAATCTCATAGTCCTTCTCCCGCTCGGGAAGCGCTTTCACCAGGGTGGTCGGACGCACCTCAGGAGGAGTGCTGATTTTGCCCTTCTGGACGGGTATCACCTCAAAGGGGATGCCATACACATCCACATACTCAGGTACGGTGAGGTCGTCATACTGAGTACGCCTAAGCCCCCGGCCCATTACTTGCTCGCACAATAGCTGTGAGTCAAAGGCGCGTAGACCAAAGACCTGGGTCACGTTCTGAGCATCCCACCCCTCGTTGAGCATGCCGACGGAGACCACACAACGCACCTGTTCCCCTGGTTTACCTTGCTTGCCAATGGTGGCTACCTTCTCCCGAAGCAATTCCGCCTGTCTCTCTTTTGTGAGCTTCGGGCCACTAATGGCTTCCTCACCTTCTTCACCCAAAACCAAGACGGGAGTGGCTTCAGTATGGCTCTCCGCTTCCTCCAGGAGCTTGGTGTCAATGCGGATAGCTCGCTCTTCTCTGGGGAGGTTGCGTAGCTCGTGCAGAACCTTACCTTGGGCAATGTATTCGTGGACAAGCTCGGAAAGTCCGGTGTCCTGGCAGGCTGCGATAAGGACAGGTGGCACCGGAGCCCCCTGCTTTCGGTATTCATCAAAGGTTAGCTTCCAGCGCCCGGCGAGCATCTGAAGCGCACCATCGGCGTGCTGAAGCACTGACTCCGGCTTGGCGTGGCGTTTTCCCCTCTCCCGCTCTGAGAGAGGGAGCTGCTCCATGATCCATTTCCAGATGTGAAAGTAGGCTGGGATTGGGCGCCCAGAGTCATCGTCCACCGGGATACGGGAAATTTTGACTATGCCCGACTCAATGGCGTCCACCAGTCCGAAGTCAGAGACAATCCAGGGGAGAGGCCGTCCCTCTTCGTAGCCGCTGCCTTTGATGTAGTAGGGAGTGGCGGATAGGTCCACGCAAAAATTGATCCCACGGGTAGCGTTGATGCGATCCAGGGCCTGCACCCAGCGGGTGGCCCGCTCCCACTCCTCCGCTGCTTCTTTCCTGGTCAGGCCCTCTGTGGCAGATAGGCGTCCCTGTTTTGAGTTCTCCTCCAGTGGGGCAGGGCGATAACAATGGTGAGCTTCATCATTCAGGACCAGGATGTTTCCCTTTCCACCCAGGTCAGCCAGAACACGATTGCAGAAGGCGTTATTGCTCTCCTTTCCCCGTCGGAGCACCTTCCGATACCTGGGGCTCTCCTCTCCTGGCTCTGGCTCATCGTTGGGAGCAAAGGCGTGCCAGTTAGTAATCAGATACTTGCCGCCGGACAGGGCGGGCAGCAGCGAACGCGGCACCAAGTCAAACTTGGCATAGTAGTTGTCCTCATTGGTGGGGAACAAGACCTGGAGCCGCTCCTTGACAGTGAGATTGGGGCAGACCACCAGGACAGCATCGGAGAAGCGGGTGTCCTGGCGGTTCTGGAGCTTATTGAGCACCGACCAGGCAATGAGCATCGCCATCACCACCGTCTTGCCACTGCCCGTCGCCATCTTGCAGGCGTAGCGCCTCAGTCCTTCATCCCTGGGGATGTCAATGCCCTGGCGCTCGGCAGGAGAGGCCTCCACCAGCCAGATTATGGTCTCCGCAGCTTCAAGCTGGCAGAAGAAAAGCCGTCGCTCTCGCTCGTCCCGCCGCCAGTGGTGGAGCAGGTCCCTGGTAGTGCGGGTGACACCAGGGTAGCCGTGCTCCCGCCAGCTCTTCACTCGCTCACGCATGCGGTTGACTTCCTTCAGCTCGGTGAACTCCTCAACGGCCAAAGCCCTGCCCTCGGTGCGAGCGCGGGTGCGCAGGAGACGGCGGTAGTAGCCCGCAG
The DNA here is from genome assembly GCA_023475225.1 of Chloroflexota bacterium. Classification (NCBI taxonomy): domain Bacteria; kingdom Bacillati; phylum Chloroflexota; species Chloroflexota bacterium. The sequence continues at coordinate 34,860 of JAMCVK010000036.1, read as the reverse complement.
GCCGCCGTCCCGCCTGCAGGGTAGGCTGCCCAGCGGGGAAGTCCCACCAGCGGGTTGGCTCCTCAAAGGCATTATTGATAATGGGGTTGTCAACAGCGCTGCTCATGGCATTTTGGTGTGCTGAGAAATTAGTTTTCGTCCTGCCTCAGAAATCTCCCAAATACCCGAAGGGGAATCAGCCTTCATAAGGGTCTCCCTTACAAGGGTGTTACGACACCACTGAGCGCTATTCCGCCACCGTGCCGTTTTGGGGCTCGAAGGAAGGGGCTGATAGTCATACTCATTAAAAATGCCCTTCATCTTAACCGCGACTCGGTCGAGAACTTCGCCTACAGAGCACCTCCCTCCTAGTTCCACAAGCGTTTCTAAAATTGGAAGACGATACGCGTCCTCCCCGGTGCGCAGACCCCGCGAAAGACGCTCTACAGGGCGCCGACGTATCCTCTTCGCGAGTCTAGATGGGATTCGGGCAGCAAAGAGCCTCGCCCATTCCTGCTGGAGCGTCTTAACCCTGCCCCGGAAATCGGACAGCCGCGTTGCCATTTCAATGACTTCTCTTGCCCTATCATATTGCCCACTCTTGAAGGCCTCGGACCCGGCTTCGTTAAGGCCGTTTGCCACCATCTCAATCTCTTCTAGAAGGATATCAAAGGCAACGTTTACTTCATTCCCATCCATGGTCACCTCCTTTCACGCACAGGCAGCACCAGAACCACCTCCCTGGCCTTGACCACGGGGAGCTTTGGACTCAAAGGGCGACCTCAACCGGCTTGATCAGGATGTCCTCCACTGGCACAGCCTCGCCATGCTTCTGAAGGCTCTCCAGGTATGCCCCTATCGCCTCGTGGACATTGGACAGGGCTTCCTCCAGGGCATCGCCCTGAGTATGACATCCTTTAGGGGCAGAAGGCATGATAGCCCCCGTCCTCCTCCCGCTCCAATATAACTGTATAGTGATGTCTTTCCATAGTTGCCTTCTGATGGACTATTCCAGCCGCTTTACGCTCACGATCTCGTTCCCGAAGATGTCTACCACCTTCACTGCGATGCGATGGTTAGGCCCAGGCTTGAAGGGAAGCGATACGGTGCCGCGCAGTGCCTCCAGCTTATCCGGGTCAACGATGCCCCGCAGCGAGCGCTCCAGGCGCTCCCAGGGATTGCTATCGCCTCCGGGGAAGAAGGCTTGGCATACATAGAAGGTGGCGCCGTCGTAGTCCTGGTCCAGGAACCAGGCAGCCACATCCCGCCCATCCGTAGATTCCACATTGCCAGTGAAGGGGTTGTAAATATCCACCCCCCGCAGCTCCACCGTGTAGGTTCCGTCCTTCTGAGCCTCTATGCGCACATCGGGCTGGCCAAAGACGGTGAATATCTGGCTGGAGGCGGTGGTCTTGAGCAGGTCTCCGGTCTGGGTGTCGGGGCGGATGTAGGCTATCTAGGTCTTGAGGCGGGGGTGAGGACTCTTCTGGAGGAAGGCCTGCACCTCGGAGTCAAAGCTGTAGCCGGCCACGATTAGCCGATCATGCCATTCGGCAGCCTCTATCGCCTGGCGCACCTGGTTGGCATCCACGGGCCCAAAAGGCGGGCCGAAGAACACGGCTACCCGAACCGACTTCCCATTCTCCTGGGCTTCAGCCTCGGCGTGGAGCACCTTGGAGGTTAAGGGTCGCACATTCTGAAGAGTTAGCTTCTTGCCCTGGGGGAAGGTAAGCCCGTCCCGGCGCAGCAGCTCCATCATGTTGGAGATGTAGCTCCCAGCGGGGTCAGCCGTTGGGCCTACGGCTACTGGTTCCTCTTTAGGGGGCACAGCGGCCTCTTCGGGGGTATCCACGGTTGGGGCTGGGATGGCCTCGACAGTGAAGGGCCCAGACACCCGCACCTTGCTCCGGTCCACATAGGGCTGGTCATAGAGGGTCTCCTGCTGAGGCGGCTCGTTCTGGGCGATGGACTTCAAGGTGATGTGGGGCACCATCTTATACCTGAAACCGGAGGAGACACCTTCCTCCGGGTGGGCCAGCTCATAGTAGGGGAAGGTGGCGGTGAGCAGTCGCTGGCGGGCCAGGGTCAGGGCCACCCTTGAGGTATCGCAGGTGATCCAGCGCCTGCCCCACTGCTCCGCCACATAAGCCGTGGTTCCCGAGCCGCAGGTGGGGTCAAACACCAGGTCGCCGGGGTCGGTGGTCATGAGGATACAGCGCTGGACAACCTTTGTGTTCGTTTGAACAGCGAACTGCCTTTCTGGCTGTCCCATCATGTCGGACCATAAGTTGGTCAAATAGGAACCGGGAGAGTCCTCAAGATATTGGATGTAGCGTAGCGCCGTGCGTTCCGGCAAAAGCCTACCAGCTTCCGCTAATCTCTGCAGGCCTGAAGGGTTTGTTCTCCAGCCCCCCTCCCTTGGATGCCAAACTTTACCTGCAAACTGAAACGGCTGTCGGCTGGCTTCAGAGCCTGTCCGGGACTGAAGATCAGTAGATTTGAATACTCTGGCACCTTGAGGAAGGGGTGCATAGCCCATCCTCTCTCCATGTGTTAACCTTCGTCGTGTTCCGTCTGGCAACTCGACCTCTTGAAACTCATCTGAAGTGGCCAAATCCTTGGGAACAAATAATTGCCGATATTTTAGTTCATCTTTCCTTTTCGCATACCAAATAAGATAGTCGCATATGCCTGGAATATATTCGGCAGTTTGACTTCCTGATTTACGAAAAACGATAACGCCAACGAAGTTCTCCTTTTGAAACACCTCATCCATCAGTGCCCGCACCAGATGCAGGTTCTCGTCGCCGATCTGGACGAAGATGGAGCCGCTTTCGGCCAGCAAGTCACGGCAGAGCAGCAGGCGGTCCCGCAGATAGGTAAGGTAGGAGTGGATGCCCAGAGTCCAGGTATCCCGGAAGGCTTTTATCTGCATCACCTCCCGGGTCAGGCTGGCGTCCTGTCCGTCCTTTACATCCCGCTGGTGCACCGTGGGCTGGAAGTTGGAGCTGTAGGAGATGCCGTAGGGCGGGTCCACATAGATCATCTGCGCCTTGCCCACCATGCCCTCCCGCTGGAGCAGGGAGTTCGCCACCAGCAGGGAATCGCCCAGGATGAGGCGGTTGGCCCAGTTCATCTCATGCTGGTAGAACTCCACCCGCTTGTCCATAGGGAGCTGGGGGTCGGCGAAAAGGGAGAGCTGCTTCTCCGGACGTTCGGCGGCGTGGATGATAGCGCGGGTGGAGATGCGCTCGTGGATATGAAGGGAGACGGTGGGCACCTCAAAGGACTGGCGCTCGGCCTTGCCCGCCCAGACCAGGGTGGGGCTGAGGTGGGGATCATACTCATACCTGCGCTGCTCTCGCAGCGCATGCTCATATTTGCCCAGCCCAACTTCAGGATTGTTCTTGCGTTTAGCCTCCTCGTATCGGTAGTCACGGACCCGGTCGGGGTCGCCACTCGGAGGTCGTTTTCTGGCCATAACAGTTCACCTCCCCCTATCCTGCTTCAAGGAGGCTGCGGATGCCCCAGCGTTGAGACGCCTCGGATTGCGGTAGGTCGCGGCGAACTCCTCCAGCTTCTCTTTCTGAATGAGCCAGGTATTGTGAACCTTCTCGGCGGGGATGCGCCCCCGCTGGCAAAGGCGTTTTACTGTCTCCGGGCGGACTCTCAGATAGATGGCTGCCTCTGGAACCTTGTAGTAACTGTCAAGAAGGGGCATAACTCACACCTCGCTTTAAGCCTGTTTTGTTAGCGCTATCTTGATTACGGCTCCCGCCGGATGATACCCTTTATGTGGTCAAAGTCTCGGTCAAAACTCAAAATGGTATCGATCTTGGCTCGTTCCATATGAGCTACGTTGAGGGCATCAATAAAGTCGAGATTGGTGGAAACATAAAGGTCTAAGGCTCGAAGATAGACTCTCTTATTGGGTAACTTCAAGCCTCTAAGGGCGATGATGGTAGTTAGGTGGGTTCTAATATCTTGTCTGGGAAGGTTATACAGAGCCTTAGAGGAAAGAATCTGGACTGCCTCGATGATGATGGCCTCGGAAGTAGTTACAGTCAGTGTTCCAGCCTCTAATTGTTGGAGAATGCGATAGGCCCTCTCTGCCTGTTCAGGGTTATCTTGAGTGAGGTAGCGGATGATAAGGTTGGTGTCGAGAAACTCCACCGCCATAGTTTTATAAGCCTTCTCTGGCCGCCTCTTGGGCCTGTTCCCCTCCGGCAATGTCAGACATCTCCCTCAGGGTGAGGGGTTGTTTAAGGGGCGGTACGGCTTTAAAGCTGGTTTCAAGACGGGATCCCAAGGGAGCAATTTTCACCCCCTCCCCTTCTTCTACTTTAAAGACCACCTTATCCTTCGGTTTTACTCCGAGGAGCTTTCTTATCTCCACCGGGATAGTGATTTGACCTTTGGGACTAACACTACTGACAAGCTCTTTCATGTTCGTACTTCCTAATTATTGTACAACTTGTGTAATATAATTTTACCATATAATTACTTGATTGCCAAAGGCCCTGCCCCGTTTTGGAACCCCCGTTGTTCGCTGGTCTCTTCTTGAGCTCCAGGGAACCAACCTTAATGGGCTTAAAAAGCTTCACCCCAGTCCCCTTCACTCAGGGTACCCCAAGAGTTTCCTATTCTAACGCCTTATTTTCCTCACCGGATACCTGATAATAGTCTTGGAGACTTTGGCTTCGGGGCGAGTGAGGTATTCCTCTTCGTGCATACCAGCTATCTCGTAACTGTTCTCTTCAATGAACTTATGTAAGCGCTCAACAGTGGGATACTCCTGGTCATAAGGTCCCAGGTGAAGTATCTGGGCTACGGTGCCATATTCCCAAGTCTCAATCTTGACCTCAACATTAGGCACCTTCTGGGGTAAAGAAGTTGTATCTTCAGGAATGGGTAAGCCTATGATATGAGTCCACTCCTCTTTGGGCACTAGGTGAGCATCAGGATAGCGGGCGCGGGGAGGGCTGACCTTGAAAGTGGGCGTTCCCTTCTTCTTGAGGTCAAACTTTAGTGTATAAACTGAACTGTAGAGCGCCGGCAGGACCTCAGAGAAGACCTTGTCCGGGGCGCCCTTAGCACGGACCACGGCCATCCTTTGCGATGGAATCTCCAATATTTGGGGCTCTGTCTTAGATGATTTTCGTGGTGTCATCTGATACCTCCTTTGCCGAGCCAGTATAGTGATACCGCCAAATGACAGCTACGAGAGCATTGAATATCTCCCCCTAACTCCTGCCACCCAGTGGACGCCCAGAATGGCAGCCGCCTCAGCTACATTCAGATAAGTATCAAGCACAGGCATAAGCTATGCCCCCTATGTCCCCGAACATTTGAGCCTTTCGCTCTCACAACAGTAGCACGTCAATATTACAAAGGTCAATCCTTTGCTCATCCACCTCAACCCTCAGAAATAGGAAGCAGGTTAACATAAGAATACATTGGTCATATAAGTGATTGTTTGTATCTTAGTCGCCATAATAGCTATATTCAGCGATCTTCCTTTAGTTCCACGCGGACGATACCTGCAAGCTTAGCGCTAATGCTACCTGTCTGCTTGACTAGTTTTCTCCCCTCTGGTATACTTCCATTGTCCCGTAGAGGGGGTGAATATTATGGCCAGAGAACTAAAGCGGGTACGGCTTGGACCAAACACGAACCTCGTACGTATCCTTGAGGATGTCCACACTGATAAGACCCCTAGGCTTATCGAACGAGAGGGGGAACCTCTTGCTGTTGTGATTAATCCCGAAGATTATACCGAGGCAGCGCCAATACCAAAAAGCAAACGCCACAAGAACAAGTTGCTAGACCTTGCGGGTGTCTGGAGTGACCTGGACGCGGATCGGATGATCGACGATCTGTATAAGGCTCGCCATGAGGCTCCACCCAGCGCTCCCATCAAACTATGAAGTATCTCCTGGACGCCGACTGGGCAATTAGCTTTCTCAATGGAAGAGCCAACGCCGTCCATCTTATTAGTGAGTTGGCCGATAAGGGTATTGCCCTAAGTGTTATCACCTGGGGTGAAATTTACGAAGGCTTGCTAACCAAGCCCGATTCCCCTCGACGCATCACCCAACTCGATGACTTCACCCAGGCCGTCGACCTTATCGCCCCAGACCTTACCGTCGCCCGCTAGTACGGCCAGACACGCACCGATCTTCGCGCCCAAGGGCTGCTCATTCCTGATAATGACCTCTGGATTGCCGCTACGGCCCTTGCCCACAATCTCACAATCGTTAGCCGCGATCAGCACTTCTCCCGCATCCCCAACCTCAAGCTCTACCAATCAGGCAAGCGCAGCAACTAACCGTCTCACTCGTGCTATGCTCTCCGGGAAGGGTGAAACAGGGTGTTGGATATCTCCCCTAAACCCCCGCAGGGACTGAAGGTAGCCCTGCGGGCTTTTTGCACACTGGGCACATCTGAAAGACCCTTACCAAGCTGTGCCTCCGGAACCCCCTTGTGTGACAGCTGCGGATCAAGAAGCCAGACGCTGTATTTGGTGTTGTACTTCGCTGGCAACCTCAGCAGTGCTGGCCGAGCCGCCCAGGTCCGGGGTCAGACATTTGCCTTTCCCCGTCACGGCCATCAGGGCTCTCATCACCACCTCGCTCATCGCCTTCTCACCGAGGAACTCCAACATCATCGCCCCCGACCAGATAGTGGCGATCGGATTGGCGATCCCCTTACCGGCGATGTCAGGTGCTGACCCATGCACCGGCTCAAACATCGAGGGGTAGCGCCGCTCCGGGTTCAGATTGGCGCTGGCCGCCAGCCCCAGGCTGCCCTGGAGCGCTCCCCCCAGATCGGTCAGTATATCAGCAAAGAGATTGGAGGCGACAACGACGTCAAGGCTCTCCGGCTTGGTAACAAAGCGGGCGGCCATGGCATCGATATGCCACTTCTCTGTGGTTATCTCCCCATATTCCTGGGACACCTCCTGGAAAACCTCATCCCAGAAGACCATGCTGTATTGACAGGCGTTGGACTTGGTCACGCTGGTAACTCTCTTTTTAGGGCGTCCCTTGGCCAATTCAAAGGCGTAGCGTATCACCCTCTCCACAGCATGGCGAGTGAAGACGTTCGTTTGAATGGCCACCTCGTAGGGTGTGCCGACATGTACGCGGCCTCCAACCCCGGCGTACTCGCCCTCCGTGTTCTCGCGGACGCAGATGAAATCAATGTCCTCGGGCCCTTTATCGCGCAAGGGACCCCGAACGCCCGGCAGGAGCTTGATCGGTCGCAGGTTCACATATTGATTGAAGCTTTTGCGGATGGGCAAGAGCAACCCCCAGAGCGAGATATGATCGGGAACGGAGGGGAAACCGATGGCTCCCAAATAGATGGCCTCGTACCCCTCCAGGATCCGCAGCCCATCCTTGGGCATCATCTCACCCTCGGTCGAATAGTATTCGCAGCCCCAGGGGAAGTAGTCAAAATGCAGACGGAACCCATTATCAATCTGACTGGCTAGCTCCAAAACCTTGACGGCGGCGGGAACGACTTCTTTCCCGATACCATCGCCTGGGATTACAGCTATACGATATTCGCGCATTTTTTGCCTCGTTTAGATTTACTAGTGCCCTCATCCCCCCTACCCCCTTCTCCCGCGGAGCGGGAGAAGGGGGGTTAGAGGCTAGGGCGGAGCCCTAGAACCCTCCAAGGAGGCTGCGCCCTCCTTGACCTCCCCCTTCTCTTTTATGGGAAGATGCCCTCATCCCCCCACCCCCCTTCTCCCGCTCCGCGGGAGAAGGGGGGTTAGAGGATGTAGCGCGGGGGCTTGCCCCCCGCTTGGGGGGAGACGCCCTCATCCCCCACCCCCCTTCTCCTGCTGGGATAAGGGGGGAGTAAAATTGGGAATACTCCAAACCCCCGCTTGCCGCAGGCGCAGGCAGACCTCCTCAGCACACCAGTGGGAGAAACAGTGCTCGCCTATTGGGCCGTATAGCCGCCGTCGACCGGTAGGGCAGCTCCAGTAACGTAACTTGCTTCAGCGGAGGCCAGATAGAGGGCAGCGTAGGCCACCTCCTCGGGCCGTCCCATCCGCCCTAGAGGACGATTTCTTTCATAAAAACGACGTGCCTCCGCTGGATCCGCCTGGCTCTCGATGACCTGCTCAGTCATCGGCGTCTCAATCACGCCTGGGCAGAGGGCATTAATCCTTATATTGTACGGAGCATAGTCCAGCGCCATGTTCTTGGTAAGCTGGAGAACACCGCCCTTGGAGGCCGTATAGGCGGCCAGGTTGCGTAGCCCAACGATGCCAGCCGCAGAGGAGGCATTAATGATCACCCCACTCCCCTGCTTGATCATCTCCAGAAGGGCATATTTAGAACAAAGGAAAACGCCCTTAAGGTTCACAGCTATAACCTTATCCCAATCCTCTTCTGTTGTCTCCGTCACGCGGCCGAGCAGATTGATTCCGGCATTATTGAAAAGAATATCCAATCGGCCATAGGACGCGATGGCTGCCCCGACCATCCGCTCCGCATCAGCTGCCCTGGATACGTCCACCTGGACGAAGATGGCTTCACCACCCTCCCCTCGGATAGCCCTGACCGTCTCCTCGCCCATCACCTGGGCGAGATCGGCCACTACCACCTTCGCCCCTTCCCGAGCAAAGAGCAGAGCCGTAGCCCGGCCAATACCGGAACCAGCCCCAGTGATTATGGCCACTTTATCCTTCAAACGCATCTCTAATCTCCTACTCATATATCGATAGCCGTCCCACTGATCGCCCGTGTATCATCCGCCGCCAGGAAGACGGCCACGGCGGCGACGTCCTCAGGTTCGAGCCAGCGGGATACACCAGGATACATTCCCTTTATCCTTTCCGTACCCACCAGCCCGGGGCAGATGGCGTTAACGTTGATGCAGTAGTCCTTCATCTCCAGGGCCAACACCTCCGTCAAGCCGATCACGCCGAACTTGGAGGCACAATAAGCCCCCAGGCCAGCTTCGCCCCGCCGGCCCGCCCGGGAAGCGATGTTAATGACCTTGCCCCGTCGCTGGGCGATCATATGCGGTAAGACCGCCCGACAGCAAAGGAAGATGCTCCTCAGATTGATGTTCAGCACCGCATCCCACTCCTCCAGACACGTCTCGAGAAGGGGCTTGCGCAAGCCGATGCCGGCGTTATTGACCAGAATATCTATGCGGCCGAACCGAGCAAGAGCATCCTGAACCATCCCCTTGACCTGCTCCTCCACAGCGACATCGGCCACAAGGGGAAGAGCTGCGCGTGACAAACCCTCAACCTCTTCAGCTACCCGTTTCACATCGGCTGCTGTGCGGGCGACGGCCACAATATGGGCCCCTTCCTTGGCGAAGGCGAGGGCGATGGCCCGACCGATTCCCTTCCCCGCCCCGGTGATGATGGCTACCCTATCCTCGAGCTTCACTCCCCACTACCCCAGCAAGTTGCAGAGCACCCCGGTTGCAGACACTGATACAAAGTCCACAAGCGGCACACTTAGCCCAATCTATGACCAAAGCCTCCCCTTGAACACTGAGCGCCCCCTCGAAGCAAGAACGCAAACATAGCCGGCATAGGCTGCATCTTTCCATATCCACGACAGGCCTAGCCTCGTAGAGCACCTGCCGTTCTCTGACCCTCTTACGAGTCAAGCCGCGCCATTCATTTATATCCTTGACCCCTCTCCCTTCCAGGTACTTGACCAGGTCGGCCGTAATCTTATCGAAGACCTCCAGTCCATTCAGAAGAGCGGCGGTGCAAATGCCAACCCCCGTGGCCCCAGCCATAATCATCTCGATGACATCCTCATAGGTACTTACCCCACCCACAGCTATGACCGGTATATCCATGAAGCGGGAGATCTCATAGATGTACCACAAAGTCAGCGGCTTGATGGCCGCGCCGGAGAGGTAACCAGCCCCATCCTCGCTGCCCAGGGCTGGCAAGCCCGTATCGATATCAATCTGCAAGCCCGGCCCCACCGCATCCATGGCCGCTAGAGCATCGATACCGTACCCTTGTAAGCGCTTTAAGACCTCCTCCAGGTTCGGTATGAAGGGCACCAGCTTGACCAGGAGGGGCACTTTCAAGCGCGGACGGGCCAGGCGGACGGCTTCGATCAGCTCCTCGACGTTATAATCACAAAGGGTGATCATATCCGCCCCTTCGGCGGCCAGGGTTTCAGCAAATTCAGCTGCCATCTGGGGAGTGATATAGTTTTTGGCGATGCTGACGATCAGGGGCACATCAATGTCCAGCGAGCGAATCTCCTGGCGCCACTGCTCGAAGCCAATATCGGACCAGTCGGCATTTAATAACGCCTTTCCCATCTTGGCCATGTAGGGGCTAGGGGAGATCGCCCTCGCCGGGCGAATGCCCTTAGTCGTTATCGCCCCCAACCGGTGCTTAGCGGCCCGGCGGATCAGTTCCGCTCTACCGGAAAGCGGTCCCTCCGTCAAAATCAGTGGATTGCGCAGCTTATGGCCAGCGATCTCTACCGAAAGGTTAACCCTATCTTCCATGCAGAATCCCCTCTCCTTCGTATACGTTGAACGTTTCCCCCAAACCCCCGCAGGGGGTTCAAGGTGGCCCTGCGGGCTTTTTGCACTCTGGGGCGCATCCCCAGACCCCTGCCAAAAGGGCTGCACCCCCTTGGAACCCCCGCTAGTCAACAGTCTCCTTCAAGCCATTGATCCCACTCTGGAGAGCAGTCGCTCCAGGGCGCGCTCCGCCTCGGCCAGGACACGACGCTCATCCAAACTGGTAAACTGCCCCTTTCGCAGCAACACCTGTCCATCAATGATGACCGTATCCACATCGTGACCGCGGTGAGCATAGACCAGCGCTGAGGACGGCTCGCTTCCCCTCGTGGGATTGGCATGAGGCACCTGACGGTTGAGGAGAACGATGTCGGCCCGTTTCCCCACCTCCAGACTACCAATTTGATCTTCCATCCCCAGAGCCCTCGCCCCACCAATAGTGGCCATCTCCAGGACCTGTCCAGCGGGCATGGTCCGTGGGCCCAGGCGTGGTTTCTGAATCAGTGAGGCCAGGCGCATCTCCTGAAAGATATCCAGATTGTTGTTACACGGTGCGCCATCGGCCCCCAAGGAGACGTTGATGCCCATCTCCAGCATCTCTGGAATGGGAGCGATGCCAGAGGCCAGTTTCAGATTGGATGAGGGACAATGAGACACGTTTGTCCCTGTTTCCTTAATGATCCATTTCTCCTCATCCGTCACCCAGATACAATGAGCCAGGACCAGGTTCTTCCCGGTTAAGCCAAGGGAATGCAGATAGACCACATCACTACCTCTTGGAGAGGACGACCACTTCTCCGTCAGCGCCCGGCTCTCGGCAGCGTGGGTGTGGATAATTATCATATGCTCCTTAGCCAGTCTGGCCACTGCGGCAAGGAGCTCCGTCGAGGTATTGCCCGGACCGCGGGGGCAGAGGGCGTAACGCAACCGTCCATTCCCTTTCTCGTGGAAGGCGAACAGGAGACGCTTCGTCTCCGCCAGAGAATCGGCCGTGCTCTCACCCACCATCCCCGTTCCCAGCTCCACCACATCCATCATGGCCTTGCCGCTGTGGGCCCGAAAACCGCTCTCCAGGATAGCCTGGAAGACAGCATCCGTGTGATTGACCGTTTCCATCGTGAGGGCAGTGGTGGTACCACTCTTGATCATCTCGACGATAGAGAGCAGCGCTGAGCTGTAAAGCGATTCCTCATTATGGCTGCTCTCCAGGGGCCAGATGCGCCTGCGCAGCCAATTGATGACGTCCATATCATCAGCCAAACCTCGAAAGAGGGTCTGACAGAGATGCACATGCGTCTGGATGAAGCCGGGGAGAACCATCCTGCCCTGGGCCTCGATGACCGTATCCGCCTCCGAACATTGGCTGGCTACCTCCCGAATGAGGCCATCCTCGCAGTACAGGTTGCCCTCATAGACCTCTCTGGTGGCATTCATGGTGACCAATAGTCCGTTGCGAATTAGCAACGAGCCCATCAAACGACCTCCACTTTAGGATTAAGGGCCTGTCGTATCTTCTCTTTCGTGGCTGGCAGCTCAGTGATGCGCACCCCTACAGCATCGTAGATGGCGTTGATGATCGCCGGAGCAGCAGGGGCCACGGCCAGCTCGCCCATGCCCTTAGCCCCATAAGGACCAAAGGGGTGATAATCCTCCACCAGAATAGGGGTGATCTCAGGTGTCTGCCTTATAGTGGGAAGCCGACACTTGGCCAGGGTATCGGTGATTACCCGTCCATTGTCCAGCTTAAATTCCTCCGAAAGGGCATAACCCATCCCCATCACCACCCCTCCTTCGATCTGTCCCTCCGCCCCGTGAGGGTTGATGACCTTGCCCGCGTCGTGAGCGGCGATGACCTTCATCACCTCTACCTCCCCGGAGGATTCGTCCACAGCCACGATGGCCACATGCGTGGCAAAACAATAGGAGAAATGGAGACGATATTTTTCCGGGTCCCCTCCCACTGGCAGGTCAGCTGACTCAGGGAGAGGATAAGTTTGAGGGGCGACGTAGCGATGTTCGGCTCGCAGCCTCCAACCCCTCGTCTGGGCTAAGGCAGACAGGTCCTTCCACGACAAGAGGAGGCGTCCCTCACCCTGGTCGATAAAATGTCCCCCCTGTATAATGATGCGGGATGGATCAAGCTGAAATTCATCCGCTACGAATGAGACGAGCTGTTCTTTGAATCTCTCTGCGGCCCGCAAAACGGCGTTGCCGGCCACAAAGGTCTGGCGGGAGGCGGTGGTCATGCCTCCCTCAGGGGCCTCCTTTGTATCACCAGCCTGGACAATCATGTGATCATAGCCCATACCTATGGTCTGAGCGGCAATCTGCGCCAGAACCGTATCAGAGCCCTGTCCGAGGTCAACTGCCCCCACACGGAGGAGTACCCTCCCCTCATCAGTCAATTCTATGATTGCCCCGCCAGCATCCTCCATACCGGATCCCAAGCCGACGTTCTTATAGGCACAAGCTATACCTACACCCACTTTCTTGCCCGGTTCAGCCTGAATGCTTGTCGTCGTCAGGGCCTCCTGTACCCTGGATATAGTCTCCCTTAAGCCCACGCCGTGCTCCAACCGATCACCGGTGATCGTCGCCCTGCCTACATCCAAGGCATTAATCTGGCGCAGATTGAGAGGGTCCATGCCCAGTCTACGGGCTATTAAATCCATATGCGCCTCCGAGGCGAAGGCCGGTTCAGGACAACCGAAGCCGCGCATCGCCCCACAAGGGACATTATTGGTGTAAACGGCATAGGCATCAACCTTCACGTTGGGAATAACGTAGGGACCACAGGCGAACTCGGCCGAACGGAAGAGCACGGCCTCACCGGCAGAGGCGTAGGCTCCTGTGTCCCCGATGATTTCCACCTCCGCGGCCACCAGTTTGCCGTCCCTGGTCATTCCCGTTTTGTAGCGCAGGTATTCAGCGTGCCGCTTGATCCGCACGCGCAACGATTCCAGCCGGGAAAAGACCATCTTCACTGGCCTTTTGGTGTGCAGGGCCCCTAGAGCACAAAGGATCTGAACCGTGACATCCTCGCGTCCTCCAAAGGCTCCCCCCGTGGGCAGATGGATGATGCGCACCTTCTCCTCGGGCAGGGCCAGCGAGGCGGCGACCTGGCGGCGGTCGTCCCCAGGGCCCTGACTACCAACCCAAATCGTTACGCCGCCGTCCTCGTTTGGAGCAGCGAGCCCAGCTTCCGGTTCCAAATAGGCGTGGTCAATAAAGGGGGTGAAATAGGCCTGCTCCACAATCACGTCTGCCTGAGCGAAACCCTTGGCGACGTCCCCTTTGCGCACCTTGATATGGGCCAGCACATTACCACTCTCGTGAATGAGAGGGGCGTCCGGCTCCAGCGCCCGCTGAGGGGTAGAGACCACCTCCAGGGGACGATATTCCACCTTTGTCCGCTCCAGGGCCGCCTCAGCCACCGTCTGGCTCTCAGCCAGGACGAGGGCGAGGGCATCCCCCACATATCTGACCTTCTTATCGGCCAATACCGGTTGGTCAGGGATAAGCAGGCCAAAGGCGTTCCGCCCCGGGACATCCTTGGCCGTCAGCACGGCCACCACCCCAGGTACCCTTTCTGCCTCACGCGTATCAATAGAGATGATCTCCGCATGGGGATACTGACTGCGCAAAGCCCGGGCATAAAGCACATGGTCGATGGTCAGATCGTCAGCGTACTTCGTTTCCCCTTTCACCTTGGGAATAGCATCAATTCGTGGTACAGGACGGCCGACCACCCTAGAATCTGGGGGGAGCTCGATCCCGGCCGGTTTCTTCTCCCCACGCAACATCCTGGCTGCCTCCTGCACGGCCTCGATGATCTTGACATAACCTGTGCAACGACAAAGGTTTCGGGCCAGGGCCTGTTTGATCTCCTCCTCAGTGGGATCAGGACAGCGATCGAGGAGGGCCTTAGCGCTCATTATCATGCCTGGGGTACAGAATCCACACTGAACAGCCCCACAATTGACGAAGGACTGCTGGATGGGGTGGAGCTCGTCACCCCTTGAAAGCCCCTCGATGGTTTCCACCCTTTTACCGTTTAAGCGGGACATCTTCAAAAGACAAGAACGCACCGCTTCCCCATCGACGATGACCGTACAGGTGCCACAGTGTCCCTGGGCGCAGCCGTTCTTGGTACCGGTCAGCTGCAACTCTCCCCGCAGGAAAGTAAGCAGGGTAGTATTCGGAGAGACATAAGCAGACACAGGCCGACCGTTCACAATCAGAGAAATAGCGATCTTATCCAAAACCCTTCCTCCATTTGCATCTTCCTCGATTATCTTTGCGGAGGGGAAGGAGGACTCTGCGAGGACACCTTCCCGGTTTATCTTTCGGGACGGGCTCGCCAATATGAGCCGCTCTTGGGCCAGGGGGCAGCGATCAGTTCCCTCGTCTCCGGTCCGGCCCGTTCCAGAAGGTCCTGCCGCATATGGCGAGCCCTGGACAATACGGCCTTCTCATCCATCGTTTGCACCACCCGATTCTCCATGACCACCTTCCCATCAATGATGGCAGTCACCACATCGCTTCCCCGTGCGCTGTAGACCAACTGGGGAACAACTCTGGTAGTATCTAACAGATGAGGTTGAGCGAAATCGACGATGATGCAATCGGCCCGTTTGCCAGGTTCAAGGGAGCCCACCTGGTCAGCGAGTCCCAATGCCCTGGCCCCATTGATAGTAGCCATAGCCAGGGCCTGCTCGGCCGTCACGGCCTCAGCATCCAATTTGGCCACTTTATGCAGGAGGGCCGCCGTTTTAGCCACCTCGAACATATCATAGGTGTAGCTGGCCGCCCCATCAGTACCAAGCCCCACACAGATCCCCCTGGCGAGCATCTCTGGAACCGCGGCAATGCCATAGCCCAAATGCATATTGGCCACTGGGCAATGGACCACCTTGCTTCCCGTCTCGGCCAGGATCTCCACCTCCCCTGGGGAGAGCCAAACCGCGTGGATGAAGATTGAATCAGGTCCAGTTAGTCCTAGCGAGTGGAGATATTCCAGATCGCGCATCCCATAGCGCTTATAACAATAGGCGATGATATCCTGCCAGCCCGCCACATGCGTGGCTATGGACAGGCCCATCTCCTTGGCCAGAGCGATCGTTTTCTTCAAAAGGCGGTCGCTGATGTCCTCCGTAGAGCCAGGACCGAGGGCCACCATAGTACGGTTTTTTCCATGCCAATCTTGCACGAAGCGCCGCGACTCGGCGATAAGGGCATCCTCCCGGCGCACCATGGTCATGTACTCGGACTCAATGCGTTCACCGGCGAAGGTCTGGTCCAGAAGCCCGTAGACGATATGGCTTCTAAGGCCAGCCCGGTCGAGCGCCTGAGCGACTAAGCGAATGTTCTCGAAATCAGTATGCAGATACCAGTGATCGGAAACGGTAGTCGTACCGCTCTTGATCATCTCCAAGGCGGCCAACTCGGCGCTGGCCGTGGCATGTTTTGGCTCCATCTTGGAGACGATAGGAAAGAGATAGCGCCAGTTCCAGGGATCGAAGTGCATGTCGTAACCGATGCCCTCGATCATGGCTTGATAAACATGGGTATGACCATTGATCAGTCCTGGGAGGACGACGCAGCCATCTGCCTCGAGGCACTTCTCTGCCTCATAGTCCAGATGTTCCCCCAGGGCGACGATCACCCCCCCATCCACGGCCAGGTCTCCCCGTTCAATGACCATACGTCTCTCATCCATCGTGACGATGGTTGCCCCCCGAATCAGTAAATCAATCATCATCCACCACCTCAAATGTGCCCGGGGATTATCCCCGAAAAATCCTCTCCGCATTTTCGGAGAGGATACGGCGAGAAACCCTGATCCTTCATTTCAGAGAGACCCCCTCGCGATCCCTCTAAGGCGACAGGCCGTATCAGTCCTTCTCGTACGGACGACCAATGGCCGCTGGGGCTATTGCTCGGCCTATAAAGCCGGTCACAGCGATCAGCGTTAACACATAGGGCACCATCTGGAGGAACTCCGGAGGGAGGGGGACTCCCATCGCTTGAGCCGACATCTGCAAGGCATCAGCAAAGCCAAAGAGAAGGCAGGCTATAAGCGCTCCGACCGGCTTCCAATTGCCAAAGATCATCGCCGCCAGTCCCATGAAGCCGCGCCCTTGAGTCATAAGCTGACTGAACTGTGACAATTGACCCACCGAGAGATAAGCACCACCGATCCCAGCCAGAACCCCGCTGGTGATCACACAGGCATAACGTAGCTTGAAGACATCAATCCCCGCTGTATCTGCTGCTCTCGGATGTTCCCCTACGGCCCGAATCCGCAGGCCGAGTGGCGTCCAGAAGAAAAAGATATGACTTATGAGTACCAGCAACAGAGCAACATAGACCAGGGGATTTTGCGATCCCAGAACCGGCCCCACGATGGGAACATCAGAAAGCAACGGCAGCCGGACTGTAGATAGTCCGGGGACGAGGGGAGACATGCCATATTGTCCCCAGATCCTCACCAGGAGAAAGCCAGGCAGCCCGGCCCCCAGAATGTTAATGCCCGTAGCACTCACAATCTGATCAGCCTTAAACTTGATACAAACTACAGCGTGAATGGCCGCCGTCAGCCCTCCAGCGATCATAGCCGCCAGCACTCCTAACCAGGGATCATTAGTGAAGAAGGAGACGACGACCGCCACGAAGGCCCCTATGAGCATGATCCCCTCAAGGGCAATATTCATCACCCCCGAACGCTCGGAGAAGAGCCCGCCGATGGCGGCATAGATGATTGGTGTGGCCAGCCGCAGGGTGGCCGCCAGAAGGCTAAGATCGATCAGTTGACTCAGCAGGTTCAAGGACGACAACCTCCTCCCGACGGATTGTAAACAGGTAGCCCACCATCCGACTGGCCGCCACAAAGAAGATGATGAGCGCTGAAAGAATCAGGATCAGGTCCTTGCTGATGCCAGCCGCCTGTTGCATCAGGATGGAACCTGCTCTTAACGAGCCAAAGAGCAGGGAGGCCAGGACCACCCCCACGGGGTGGAGCTGGCCCAACAGGGCGATAGCGATCGCATCGAAGCCGTAGCCAGGAGAGAACTGGTCATAAAAGCGATAATGCAGGCCCAAAACCTCAACGCCGCCGGCCAGGCCGGCCAAACCCCCACTTATGGCCATGGCCAGAACCATCGACCGGGATACGTTGATGCCCCCATACTCAGCAGCGAGTGGATTCGCACCAACGGCCCGAATCCTGTAGCCCAGTCTGGTCCGGAAAAGAAGGTACCAGACAATCACTGCACAGATGAGGGCCAGAAAGATCCCCGAGGTGAGGCGTGTCCCCTCAATGAGGCGGTCCAGGCGAGCGCTTTCTTCCACCGGCGGCGTCGCCGGCAGCTGTCCCGGTGCCCGCAAGGAACCCCTTACACCGACGAAGAAGCCGGTGATCTTAAAGGCAATATAGTTCATCATTATAGTGCTGACGACCTCATGCACACCCAGCCTGGCCTTAAGGTACCCGGGGATGGCCGCCCAAACCGCCCCCGCCCCGACAGCTATGAGGAGAGCAAGGGGAAGGTGAACGACCTTCGGCAAACCGGTAAGGGCGAAGCCGACCCAAGCAGCAAAGAATCCCCCCAGGATCAGCTGTCCTTCTATACCAATATTGAAGAGGGAACAGCGAAAGGCCACGGCCACACCCAGTCCGGTGAAAATAAGGGGTGTAGCGCTGAGCAACGTCTCCCCTATGTTACGCTTATCACCAAAGGCCCCCTCCCACATGGCCGCATAGGCCGCCATAGGGTTGTCTCCACAGACGATGAGGATAAGAGAACCCACGATTACAGCGAAAAGGACAGCTAAGACGGGCATGAAAACGTTCGTCAGCCCTTTCATCCACTTGCTGTCAGACCGTAGGGAGGCCAGCCTAGCCATCAGCTCTCGCCTCCTGCACCATCTCCGCACTGACCCCAGCCATCCACAGTCCCAGCTGCTCCTCTGTCGCTTCGCCGGCCGAACATGACCCGACGATCTGTCCCTCGTACATGACCAGGATACGCGTACTCAAATCAAGGATTTCGCTCAATTCCAGGGAGACGAGCAGGACCGCCCTGCCCTGGAGCTGTTGCTCCACCAGTCGCTGGTGCACGAACTCCGTCGCCCCTATGTCCAGACCACGCGTGGGCTGAGCGGCGATCAATACCTTAGGGGAGCGTTGAAACTCACGAGCCAGGATTACCTTTTGTTGATTCCCTCCCGAGAGGGAACGGGCCGCTACCGCGTAGCCAGGGGTGCGAATATCGAAGGTCTTGATCAATCTATCAGCAAATTCCGTAGCATTGACATAATCTAAGGCCACCCTTCCAGCGAAGGGGGGATCATCCTGAAAGCCAAGGATGAAATTTTCCATCAGGGAGAAGTCGAGAATAAGCCCCCTGCGGTGACGATCCTCCGGGATATGAGCTATACCGGCCTGAAAAAGCTGCTGGGGTGAAAGTCCGGTGACCTCTCTGCCATCCACGAAGATGCGGCCGGCGGTGGATTTACGCAGACCAGTAAGTACCTCCACCAGCTCTGTCTGACCATTGCCAGCTATGCCAGCTAAGCCGATGATCTCACCGAAGCGAATCTCAAAGGAGACGCCCCTGACAGCTGGTAGACCACGATTATCAACAGCATGCAGATTCTCCACCTTAAGCGCCACCGGTCCAGACTGCACGGCCGGTTTCTCTACCTGCAGGAGAACATCGCGCCCCACCATCATGCGCGCCAGTTGTTTTTCGTTGGTTTGGGCCGGTCTGACTGTACCAACGACCCTTCCATCTCGGAGGACAGTGATGCGATCCGCTACGGTGAGCGCTTCGTTCAACTTGTGGGTGATGAAGATTATCGTGTGCCCCTCTTTTTTCAGATTGTTCATAACCTCATAGAGCTCGCGTACCTCCTGGGGCGTCAAAACGGCCGTTGGCTCATCGAGGATCAGGATATCAGCCCGGCGGTAGATGGCCTTGAGGATCTCTACCCTTTGTTGCATGCCGATGGAGATATCCTGTACCCGGGCGAGAGGATCGACCCGCAGCTGGTATCGTTGGGATATCTCCGTGACGATCCCCGCTGCAGCGTGCCGATCCAAGAACCCCCTCCTGGAGGTCTCTGCGCCAAGGATGAGGTTTTCAGCGACGGTGAAGGGAGGGATCAGCATGAAGTGCTGATGAACCATGCCGATGCCCTGAGCGATAGCCTCATGGGGGCTGGAGATTTGGCTGCGCTGGCCGCGCAGCCAAATCTCCCCACTATCGGCATGACAAAGTCCATAAAGGATATTCATCAGCGTCGTCTTACCAGCGCCATTCTCGCCCAGAAGACCGTGGATCTCCCCCTGTTCAACCTCCAACGTGATATGGTCGTTGGCCAATACAGCGGGGAAGCGCTTAACGATATCCTTCATTACGACCGCGGACGCCAAAGAGAACCTCCCTACAGCTTGGGTGGGGTGAAGGTCTTCAATTCATCCAGGTTCTTGGGGGGAACTACCTGGCCGCCGATCACCATCTCCTTGAGCTTCGCCACCTTCTGCATGACGTCAGCGGGGATATACTTGCTCTCGGCCAGACCCATTCCACCATCTTTTAGACCGAATTGATGGACACCACCCTTGAAGGTGCCTGTGGCCACGCCCTTACAGGCATCGGCCACAGCACTATCGACCCGCTTCACCACGGCCGTCAGATGATTATCTGGCGCCAGGTTACTCTTGTCCCTATCCACAGCGATAACCCAGAAGCCCTTGCCCTTTTCCTTGGCCGCGCTGAAGACCCCAACGCCGCCACCACCGGCAACCTCAAAGATGATATCGGCTCCCTTAGCAAACTGAGATAGGGCCATCTCTTTCCCTTTCGCCGGGTCAGCGAAGGAACCCACGTAGCCGATCAAGACCTCAGCGTTCGGGTTCGTAGTCTTTATACCAGCCTGGAAGCCTGCCTGGAAGCGCACGACAGGGGGGATCTCCATGCCTCCCACGAAGCCGATCTTATTGCTCTTAGTGAGCAGACCGGCCACTGCCCCACCAAGGAAGGCCCCCTCCTGCTCCTTGAAGAGCAAGGAGGCCACATTCGGGGCATCCACCTCCGCATCGACTAGGGCGAAATGGCTGTTCTTGAACTGTGGAGCGACCTCCTTCATGCTATCCACCAACAGAAAACCGACGCCCACGATCAGGTCAACCTTCTGCTGCGCCAGGCCGGTCAGGTTAGGGACGTATTGGGCCTGTTCGCGAGACTCGACAACCTTCGTTTGTGATCCGAACTCCTTCTCGGCCATCTTCAACCCGGCGTAGGCCAAGTCATTGAAACCCTGATCACCGAGTCCACTCTGGTCAGTGACCATGGCGAAGACGAGCTTCTTGGTCGGGGTTGGGGCCGGCGTAGGAGCAGCCGCAGGCGGCTTAGTTGGTGTGGCCGCCGCTACAGGGGCCTTCGCTGGCGTCGCCGTCGGCGCGGGGGCAGCTGGAGCGCAGCCAACCCCCACCAGAGCGACCATAAGGGACAGTAAGACCACTACAGTTAGCAAGTGGAAGCTATGTCTCATTCCTTTCCTCCTTCACGTACTTTTTGCCCAGGCTACGTTTGTTACCATTATACACGTGGATCTCTTTCCCTAGAACCACCTCCTTACCCCATAGTCTTGCTGAGGCCGTCAAAGAGGCAATCACCAACTTATCCCCGCCCCAGCTCGGCGATGATCAGCGTTTGCAATCTCAACAGCTCTACTTAGAACCTCACACCTCGATCTTCCCCCGCCAAGGTATCGCTATGCCCTCAATAAAGCCCATCGCGAAAAATAAGATGGTAGTCGTGGCAGCGGCAAGTAACATCGCTGCCCAAAGGACATCAGTCTGAAATTGAAAGGTGGCTATGATCAACAGGTAGCCCAGACCACGATTGGCACCGATCCACTCAGCCACTATGGCCCCCAACATACTCGAGGTAACCGAGATCTTCAGGGCCGCAAAGAGATAAGGCATTGCGGAGGGCACGCGGAGCTTCTGGAAAGTCTGTATTGTAGTAGCATTGAAGACGTGCATCAGCTCAAAGGCCGAGGGCTCCAAGGCTTCCAATCCCTTAATCACATTGACCAGGGTAGGAAAGAAGCTGATGATAGCCGCGATAGCCACCTTTGGCTGCCAATCACTACCCAGCATCAGGACCAGGATAGGGGTGATGGCCACGATGGGAATGCTGCGTAGGGTAATAGCGAAAGGGTAAACGGCTCGCTCGATAGTACGGTTATAGACGAACAGGACAGCCAGGAAAATAGCGATCCCATTGCCAAGGACGAAGCCACCCATCGCCTCCAAGAGGGTAACTAAAAGGTTCTCCATAAGCCACCACCACTGGCTGACCATGGTGGCCCAGATAGTGCTTGGCTTCGGGATAATGTACTCCGGGAAGCGGCAGATCGTCTGCACCACCTGCCAGACGAACAAGACCGCTACGATGATCAGTATCGGCACAGCAGAGCGACGTGTCTCCTTTAATAGCCCCTGCCACCTGGTTTGTAGGGGGAGCTCCTCTTCGACGACAGTCTCCATCTCTTTAATGATGGCCTCATCCAAATCAGGCATTTGTCTTCCCTCTTTCCCTCACCAATATCTTTTTTTTAGGCGGCTAAGCACCGTCGCACCTTAGTGACGTGGTCATAAAACTCTTGACTGTCCTTAATGGCCTCCAGCCTGGGGCGAGGCAGGTCAATCTTGACGATCTCCTTAACCCGCCCTGGCAAGGGCGCGAAGACCACTACCCTATCAGAAAGGTAGACGGCTTCAGGGATGCTGTGAGTGACGAAGACGACGGTAGTAGTGGTGCTCCCCCAGATAGTCAGCAGCTCCCGATTCATCCGCTCCCGGGTGATCTCATCGAGGGCACCAAAGGGCTCATCCATCAAGAGGACAGAGGGGTTAGTGGCCAGGGCGCGGGCGATGGACACGCGCTGGCGCATACCGCCGGAGAGTTGACGAGGATAAGATTGCTCAAAGCCAGATAAACCAACCAGGTTGAGCAAGCCCAATGGCTTACTCTGACGCTCCTCAGAAGGAGTGGTCAGGATCTCTAAAGGCAGCTGCACATTGGAGAGGGTCGTTCGCCAGGGGAGGAGAACGGCATCCTGGAAGACGAAGCCGAAGTCATAGTCCTTTCGGGCCTGCGCCGTCGTCTTCCCCTTCACCCGGATCTGCCCACGGGTGGGCTGAAGGATATCAGCGATCAGGCGCAACATAGTCGACTTACCACAACCTGATGGACCAATGAGGGTGACGAACTCATTCTCGGCAATATCAAAGGTAACCCGCTCCAAGGCCCGCAGGCGTCGCTTACCGGTCTCGAATTCCATGGTCACATTTATGACTTCGATGGCTGGTATCATTAGTATAATTCTCCCTTGGTTAATGGCCCCCTGTTGCCTTCCTAAGGCTTATCGGCCAGGCAGGAGCAGGGAATAATCTCTATCCTGGTTAGCTGCTCGCTAAGGCAGCTAACCAGGATAGACATCCTTTGAAGATCCTAGCTACACCCCGGTCGGTAAGATCGGCGTAGGCTTGTGTACCTTCTGCAAGAAGTCCATGGTGAATACTTCGTCAATGTTGAACAGCTTTGTGATTTGCTTGTACTCATACAACATCTTCATGCCAAAATCCCATACCTCCCCGCTCATCCAGGCCATACCATGCTTTCTGGTCGTCTCCGTCAGTATGAGGGGTATCTGTGTATCCATCTGAAACCTCTCCACGGCCGGATCTGCTCCTTTAGCATACTTATTCACTACCAGATCGATGGCCTCTTGCTGGTGTTCAAGGGCGTACTTCCAGCCCCTAAGTGTGGCGCGCAGGAAGCCCTCAATCTTCCCTGGCTCCTTGGCTATCAGCTCATCGCTAGCAGCATAGATCATGGCATGGAAGCGGATGCCAAGGTCGTAACCCAATATGCAGCTCCACTCCTTTCCTGCCTTTTGCACCAGGTAAGGCTGGTTCACGATCCACGCACTGCAAGCATCCCATTGCTTCATAATTAGTGGTGTGACATCGTAGCCTTGACCGACTATTTTTACATCCGTTGGCGACATGCCATGCATCTTCAGTAGCATCTCAAGCATATAGCGGGCTTCTGGTGTCCACGCGACAACTTTACCCTTAAGATCTTTGACACTCTTAATGCCTGATTCTTTAAGGGATAGTAGACAGAAGGGAAGTTTCTCATACTGAGCCCCGAAGGCTTTGACTGGTATCCCTCGGCTGCGGGAAGTAATTACCATAGCTCCGCTACTGGGTACACCAACATCTTCGGAACCAGCTGCCACCAAGGCTATTGGGTCGATCCCAGCTCCACCGGTGCGGATATCCACCTCCAATCCCTCATCTTTGTAGTAGCCCTTGTCATCCGCTACAAACATACCGGCATATTCAGTACACTTTGTCCAACCCAAGCGCGCCGGAGCCTTAGTTAAGGACTTGGGCGCGGCTGGCGCACAGCCTGTAAGCCCGGCCAAGGCCCCTGAAGAGAGGGCTAATGTACCCCCGAGGGCAAGCGCCGACTTGAGGAAATCCCTCCTTGACAGGGGAGATAACACGACACCGACTCTACTCCCTTTCATTTTTGTGTTCCTCCTACACAACCCACAACGCTCGGACTACAACGCAACTTTCAAACTAACAGGGCACAGATTCTCTTCTTCCTCCCCCAACTGCTTCTCTTTTTCCCGCGGCATCGCCTCCTTTCTCACTTGCTCGAAAGCGGATGGTCAAACCTGGCTTCTCTACGACTGCAACCCGGCTCGTCTTATCAGTCTGGCCGTTGCCGCCTGCACGGTGGCGAAGACCTCCTCCTCGTTCAAGGTCATCACCTGCCTACTCTCCATGAGCACCTGTCCATCGACGATGGTTGTATCCACATCACCGGCGTTGGCCGAGTAGACCAGATGCTCAACGATGTTAGACGGCCTATCCAGCAAAAGCGGCCAGAGATGCGGCTTTCTCAGATCGACGATAATGATATCAGCCTTCTTTCCCACCTCCAGGGAGCCAACCTCTTCAGCCAGCCCCAAACAGCGGGCCGCACCGATGGTGCCCATCTCCAGCATCTTAGTGCAAGGCAGCAGGGCTGCATCCTTCTCCTGTAGCTTTTGCAGAATAGCCCCAAGGCGCATCTCCTCGAACATGTCGAGGTTGTTGTTGCTCAAATTGGAATCGGTACCCAATCCCACCCTCACCCCTGCCCTGAGCAGTTGGGGGATCGGGGCTATCCCCGCGGCGAGCTTCATATTGCTCGTCGGGTTATAGGCTACGGCCACATCTCTCGCTTGCAGGATGGCTATATCCTCCTCAGAGAGATGAACACAGTGAGCTGCTAGGAGGGATGGTCCAAGCACACCCGAATCGTCAAGGAGCCTGACTGGCGAGACGCCGTGCTGCCGGTACATCGTCTCCACCTCCTCCCGCGTCTCGGCCAGATGGGTGTGGATCCCGACCCCATATTCGGTGGACAGACGCTTGATCTCCTGGTACATCTCGGGAGAGCAGGAATAAAGCGCATGGGGACCGAACCAGGCCTGGAGGCGACCCTTCCCCTTCCATCTCTGCACAAACTCCATGCTTGAATCAAGGCTCTCGCCCACGCCAGTGGGGTGCTCAATAATTTGAGGGCTGAAGATGGCCCGCAACCCCGACTTCTCAGCCACCTTGGCTGCCTCCTCTGGGAAGCGGTATATATCGATGAAGGTGGTGATGCCCCCCTTGATCATCTCCAATTGATTGAGCAGGGCCGCGGCATGCATGGCCTCCGCCGTGTAAGCCCTATCCAGAGGGAAACAGATCTCCGCTAGCCAGCGCATCAGGGGCAGGTCCTCACACACTCCCCGTGTCAGGGTCTCGTGCATATGCGCATCAACCAGCCCAGGCAAGACGACCTTACCCCTGGCATCAATGACCCTCTTGGCTGGCTGGCTCAACCCCTCACCTAAGTCGACGATCTTCCCCTTGTCGACGGCCAGAGAGCCCTCCAGGATGATCCGTCCCCCGGCATCCATAGTCAGGATCAAGCCCCCCCGGATCAAGAGATCAAGCATGGACCCTCCCTTGGGCCAGGTCGAGGGCCGTCAGGGCATAGACCTTCGTGGCCCAGAGCAATTGCTTGACGCTTAACCTTTCGTCATCAGCGTGGGACAGGACCGTATCCCCCGGTCCATAATTGACCGTGGGAATGCCTAGATCGTTGATCAAGAAGTCCATATCCATATAACCATCGCTGTAGGCCAGGGCTGCCTCCTCTCCCACTACTAAGGGATGGTTCCTCCGCAGAACGGAGATGAGGGGGGAATCGGCCGGGATCGTGGCCGGCTTAAGTCCCCGCTCCCGGATAGGCTCCCACCGCCAGTCCGGCCTGGCCACCTCCAGGCTCGCCTTGAATTCTGCATCAGCCGCGGCTAAGCCGTCCAATATTCCTTGCATCCCAGCGAGCACCTCCGCTGGGGTCTCTCCTGGGACCATCCGTCGGTCCAGCCAGAGGCAACAGCGATCGGGGACGTTATTGTAGGCCGTGCCCCCTTCAATCAGTCCGATATTGAGCGTGGCCCTGACCTCCCCTACTGCCGGGAGATGAAGCGAGGGGAGCGGTACTTTACATAACTTATCTATCACCCGTGTAGCCTTGACGATAGCGTTGATTCCCAGCCAGGGGCGTGAGCCATGGGCCGTCTTGCCCGTGACGCAGATCTTGACCGGCAGCGTACCCTTACAGCCGATGACTAATTTAAGATCAGACGGTTCAGTGACGATGGCCCAGGAAGCCTGCAAACCATCTTCCACAAGCCCCATGCTTCCCCTGTGCTCAGATTCCTCATCGATGACCGCGGCGATAGCTACGCTCTCATCCAGTGGCACCCGCGCCTCGGCCAGGGCCTTGATCGCCATCGTAGCAGCGGCCAGCCCACCCTTCTGATCAACGGACCCCCTGCCCCAGATGTAGCCATCAACCAGGTCGCCACTGAAGGGGTCTTTCATCCCCAGGACTGGTATGGTGTCCGTATGCCCATGGAAAAGAAGGGCTATCTTCTCCGGTCGCCTCTTGCCCTCCAGGATACCAAGGACGTTGAGACGGTTCGGAGAGAGCTCTCGTTTCTGCACCCGTAGCCCCATCCCGGCGAAGAGGTCGGCCAGAAAGCCGGCCAGCCTACTCTCATGGCCAACCTCGCTGGGGATGCGAATCATAGCTCGGGCGAAATCAATTACTTCGCTCTCGTTGATGGCCTCCAATAGACGTTTTCCTTCCATCAGGGGAGAGGCCAGTTGTTCTTCTCCCATAGAAGTCTAGCCTCCTTTCGACATTCTGCTATCACCTGGGCTTCATCCACCGTCTTTAGCTCCCCATGCCTCACGACGATATTCCCATCGATGATGACCATATCCACGTCTCCCCGCTCACAGGTACCGACCACGTAGCTGGCGACGTTATGCTCGAAGAGGGGAACCGTGCTCCGAGCATCAGAGATGAGCACAATATCGGCCTTCTTCCCCACCTCCAGGGAGCCGATCTCGTTCTCCTTCTGCAAGCATTTCGCCCCCTCAATCGTGGCCATCTCCAGGACCTGAGCATCGGGCAAAATCTCCAGGTTTTCGTAACGGATGCGGTGGATCATCTGAGCAGTGCGCATTATTTCAAACATAGAGTGGGTTTGTCCATCGGTTCCCAATCCAACTGTAACCCCCGCCTTAAGCAGGGGCATCATATTTGGCCAAAAGCCGAAAATGGCGTTAGATTCGGCGTTATGGGCCACCTTTACATCATATTGGCGAAATATTTCCGGGTCCTGTAAGGGATCTATGTAGCTACAGTGGAACAGGAGGACATCCGGGCCAAGGAAGCCGATATCCTCCAGATACTTGACTGGCCGTTGACCAAACCTTCTGGTCGTATCGAAGGTGTGCCACCGATCGTCGGCCAGATGCATCATCAGACCAGCACCCAATCTGTTCGCCTCCTCCCGCACCTGCTTGAGCAGCTCTGTCGGACAGGTAAAGGTGGTATGCACCCCTAAGCGTCCCTCCACCCGTCCCCCTCTCCGACGGGCTTTCTCAACGAACCTGACGTTCTCCCCCAGTCCCAGTTGAGCATTCTGCGGGCTGATGCGCCCCGTCGTCTCGAAGGAGATGACCCCCCGCATGCCCGATTCCATCACGGCCTGATCAACCATGTCCAGGGCACCTGGCAGGGCATAGGACCCTTCCGCCGTATCTGAGGTCGTGGTGATTCCGCTATGGATGTGCTCCAAACAGTTAGCCAAGGTTCCGATGTAGAGTTGTTCTCGGGTGACCTTATCCTCTAACAACGGCAGCCAAAAACGCTCCATCCAGGAGATGAAGGAAAAATCGGCCTTCTCGAAGCCGGCATAGGGTATGCTGCGCACTACAGCGCTATAAAGGTGGTTATGGGTGCTGACGAAGCCAGGGATGACGACCATCCCTTTGGCCTCTATCACCTCATCTCCAGGACCGACCTCGCCCACCTCTTGCGCTGTCCCTATCCCGGTGATGCGATCGCCTCGGACAAGAAGGCAACCATCCCTGATGATCCTCTTCTCCTTGTCCATAGTGACGATCAAACCATTCTTGATGAGCAGCATTCTCCTCCTCCACAAACAAATTCCGATCGCTAGTTGAATACCCGCCGCATATAACTGATGGCCATCTCCGTAGCCGACGCATCATCTGGCTTGGGCAAGATCTCGGCCGAGACAAAGCCGCTGTAGCCGATCTCAGACAGGGCACGGGCCACTTCAGTAAAATCCAGATGTCCACAACCAGGGGCCCACCTATTGCTATCAGCGAAGTGGACATAACTAATCCGCTCTCCAGCAGTGAGGATGGCTTCGCGGAAGGAGACCTCCTCAATGTTCATATGAAAGGTATCCATCAAGAGGGCGATCCCCTTGCGGTCGATCTCCTTCAGAAACGCGAGGGACTCAGCCACGGTATTGATAAAATTCGTTTCGTATCTATTGATCGGCTCCAGGGCCAGGGTTACCCCCAGGTCGGCAGCGAAGGAGGCGCACTCCTGGATGCCCCGCCTGGCCCATCCCCTTTGCCTTTTTCTCAACGATGCATCTTCCCGAAGCCGTCCCCGAATTAAGCCCAGGAGCACCTGAGCACCAAGGCAAGAGGCTAGTTTTATCTGTTCCTTCATTCGCCCCACGGCCTTCTCGCGCACGGACTGCTCAGGATCAACAAAGCTCAAACCGTCCTCCAGATAGGCCCGCCCCGTACCAATGGCCGAAACTCGTAGATTGTAATCCCGTAGCAATGCGCTCAGCTGCGCGATATCAATGTCGGTCGACCTGCACAGGGAGAGCTCCAGGCCGTCGTAGCCCAGCTGGGCTATCTTTCTGACCCCCTCTACGAGGTGACCGGCAAAGACCAGGGGGGCAAAGCGGCCCTTATGGGGTGAGATGGCTATGCTTAGTTTAGGGGAAGTAGACAACCCCCTATCCCCCCTCTATATCAGCCAAGGATACCATCCGGCAGTCCTGCCACGCCGCCTCCAGTTGTTTCATCTTTTCCAGCCGCTTACCGTGTCTTCCCCCCTCATACTCCGTCTGAAGCCAGGTGGATATGATCTCGAAGGCGTGCTGTGGCGGAACAAGCCAAGCCCCCAGGACAAGGACGTTCGCATCGTTATGCTCCCGACTCTTCTTAGCCGTGAACAGGTCGTGACAAAGGGCGGCCCTAACCCCCTTAATCTTGTTAGCGGCGATGGACATGCCCAGGCCGGTTCCACAGATGAGGATGCCTCTGTCATATTCGGCTGCAGCCACGCCCTGGCCGACAAGGTAAGCGAAGTCTGGGTAATCAACCGGGTCAGCTGAGTGTGTCCCAACATCGGTGACCTCCAGCCCCTGGCTGCGCAAAAAGGCGACGAGCTCCCGTTTCAACTCCCAACCGACATGGTCGGAACCGATGATGACCTTCACCCTACCTCCTTAGCCCTAGTCGAGGCGAAATTGCCCCCCCCAAGCCTCCCGCCATCCGCCGGAGGCGGACTCCTGTTTTATAAAGATGGCGGAGGAGCAGTTGATCCTCGTACCACTAAATGAGTCTCCAGGACGATGTCCTTCTTCTCGGCGCCGGGGCCGCTATCGACCATCTGCATCAGGCGCTGGGCAGCGATCCTGCCCATCTCCACTTTGGGCATAGCTACAGTGGTCAAGGGCGGATCGGTATAAGCAGCTGGGGGGATATCATCAAACCCCACCACCGAGATATCCCTCGGCACACTCAGCCCACGGTCACTGATGGCCTTAAGGGCGCCGATGGCCATGATGTCGTTGTACGCCAGAACGGCCGTGATGGGCGGCTTCAGGGACAACAGGTGCTGCATGGCCTCTTCCCCAGCTGGATAGCGGAATCCTCCGTGGACAACCATCTCCTCCACGAACGGTAGGCCATGCTGCTCCAGGGCCAGCCGGTAGCCGTGCAGTCGGCCTGCACTGTGGGTCATTGGAAATGGTCTGGCGATAAAAGCGATCCGACGATGCCCCAATCTTATTAGATGCTCCGTCGCTGCGCGGGCACCCTGGGTATTATCGGCAGTGACCGTATCCACCTCGCTGGCCATATCCATTGGCTTACGGTCAGCCAGAACTACCGGTATCTTATGTTTAAGCAGCACCTGAAGTGCCTCGCTGGCGGGGCTAGATGGGATAAGGATCACGCCATCCACTCGCTTGGAGCGCAGCACGTGCACATAGCGCAGCTCCTTCTGAGCATCGTAGTCGGAGTGACACAAGACCAGGCTATAACCGAACTGAAAGCCAGTCTCCTCCACCCCCTTAGCCACCTCAGCGAAGAAGGGATTAAACGTATCCGGAATGATCAGGGCGATGGTCAGTGTTTCCCGTCGGCGCAGGCTCCCCGCCAGGACATTGGGCTGGTAATCGAGCTCCTTGATCACTTGTAGAACCTTCTGGCGCGTCTCCGCTGCGACTTCAGGCTTATTGTTAATGACGCGCGAGACGGTTTGATACGATACACCGGCTTGGGCAGCCACATCCTTGATCGTTACCGGTGGCACTTCTCTTCTCCCTAAGGACTCGCATAGGGCTGGTCGGTGTAGAGGGAAGCGATGGTACATACAACCAACCCTTAAGAAAAAATCGCCCGAATGTGAACGTTCACATCATAGCGGGGGGACCGGAACTTGTCAAGTTCTGAGCAGTTTCCTGTGGTCCATTTCTGCGTTCATCCTCTCTTGGCCAACAAGTTCGGCCGATAGCTAAAACCAGCGGATGGTCATGATTTTGTCATCGGTGAAGAAGCGAATCGCATCCTGCCCCTGACCGTGGAGCACGCCGAAGAAGGAGTCTCTCATGCCCCCAAAGGGGAAGAAGGCGACAGGTGCGGCGATGCCGATATTGACCCCAATGTTCCCGCACTCTACCCGATAGGCAAACTCCCGCGCCAACTTGCCACTCTGAGTAAAGATGCTCGCCGCATTGCCAAAGGGGCTGCCCGCGATGATGCGGTAACACTCTGCAAGGCTCTCTACCTGCATGATGCCCAATACTGGCCCAAAAATCTCCTCGCGCGCGATGGTCATGTCAGGCGTGACCTCGCCAAAGAGGGTGGGCCCGACAAAGTAGCCGTGGGGGAAATCGGGCACCTGGATGCCCCGACCATCGAGGAGCAGATTCGCTCCCCCCTGGATGCCCTGCTCGATGTAGCCAAGGATCCTCTCCTTGGCCTGCCGCGAGATGACCGGGCCCATTTGCGTAGCCTGATGCAGACCATAGCCAACCCTCAATCCGGAGGCGGCCTCAACCATTCGTTTCCCCAGCTCCTCAGAGACGCCACCGACGGCCAGAACCACTGACCCTGCCAGGCAGCGCTGTCCAGCACAGCCATAGGCCGAGGTCATAATCACCTCCACCGTGCGCTCGAGGTCTGCATCAGGCATGACGACCAGGAAATTCTTAGCGCCAGCCTGGACCAGCACACGCTTACCGTGGGAGGCGCTATAACTGTAGACATGCTTGCCCACCGGCGTTGAGCCGACAAAGGTTACCCCTTTGACCCTGGGATGGGCCATGAGCGCCTCTGCTACCTCACTAGCGCCGTTCACCAGGTTCAGGACACCCTTGGGCAGACCGATCCTGTCCACCAGTTCCGTGATGAAGCCCTGGGTGAGCGGCGTTTGAGGGGAAGGCTTGACCACAAAAGTGTTGCCAGTAGCGATGGCATAGGGGGCAAACCAGTAAGGAACCATTGCCGGAAAATTGAAGGGAGCCAGATGAACAAAGACCCCCAACGGCTGTCTGAGGGCAATGGAATCGATGCCCTCGGCGATATCTTCAGCGTTGTACCCCTGCATAAGTGAGGGAATGCCACAGGCAACCTCCACATTCTCAATAGTGCGCCGCACCTCACCCTGAGCCTCAGCGAGGGTCTTGCCGTTCTCCATTGTAACGAGTTCGGCGATCTGGTCAAAACTGTCCTCAAGGGCCTCCTTCAGGCGGAACATATACTGGGCCCGGCTGATCGGAGGCGTCGAACGCCAGCCCCAGAAGGCCTCGTAAGCGGCCTCAACGGCTTCGTTGGCCTCGGCCACTGTGGATATAGGGACGCGGGCGATCGGCTCGTCAGTGGCCGGGTTCATCACGTCAAGAATCACTTCGGACTTGGACGTGACCCATTCTCCTTTGATGTAGTTTTTGAGTGTGCGCAGTGCTGGGCTCATTCTACAACCTCCCCGTTCCGAGATGATAACCCTTAACTACCTTCCCTTTCCAGATGACTGGCGAGCCCGCAGGGCAATCAATACCTTCTTCGGCCATGCGGGCAGTGAGGTGACCCAAACGCCCAGAGCGTCGTGGATGGCCTTGACCATACGAGCATTTGCATGTCCCACTCCTCCTGCGGACGGGTGAATAAGTCTCTACAGCTGTTGGCCAGATTGACGAAGCTCGGCCAGCCCCTTGACACTGGCCGCTGCCAGCATACCTATGTCCGTCCAATAGACGATGACCCTCATCCCCTTGGCCATCCAGAATTTGAGGGTCTGTACGTCTCCCACGTGCATCCCTGAGAAGCATCCATGCCTCCGGCTGGCATCCACCACTTTTTGGCAGGCATCAGCCAGCAGCGGGTTGCTCAGGTCCTCAGGCACGCCGTAAGAAAGGGCGAGGTCGTTCGGGCCAATGACCGCCGCGTCCACACCGGGGACCGAGAGTAGATCATCAATGTTCTCAACCGCACGTTGGCGTTCGATCTGGATAATGATCAGGTTTTCCTGATTGGCGTGGCGGGTGAATTCCAGCTGGTCTGCGGTGCGGTAATCGTTGTGGCCCTTCACCACCGAGCAACCCCTCTCACCAACCGGCGGGTACTTGGCATAGCGGACGATCCGCTCGACTTGGTCTCGTGTTTCAACACGAGGGACCATGACCCCCTCTGCTCCCGCATCAAGGGCGCGGGCGATCCAAGGATATTCGTCATTGGGAACACGCACCAGAGGGCAGACACCGGTCAGGCGGATCACCTTGATCAGATCAGCGATAGTCTCCATATTATATGCGCCATGCTCCATGTCCACGAAGATAAAATCAAGCCCAGCGTTGGCCAGAATTATAGGGACTGCTGGAGAGCGTAGTTCTTGGAGCATCGTGCCAAAGACCGCTTTTCCCTGGGCAAGCACTCCGCGGAGCCTGTTGGGTCGCATCTCAGGCGGTGCCTCCTATGGCAAAATTCTTCGCTGGGGCCAGACTTCTGGATTGATCAAGAAAGTGGGGCACTCCCCACGAAATACCTTAAGGACTTCCTGGACCACCGTGATCCCCATGCGGGCCCGCCCCTCAGCGGTGAAACTGCTCACGTGCGGGGTGACTACCACATTCTCCATCTGGAACAGGGGATTGTCGGGATGCGGAGGTTCCTTCTCAAAGACGTCCAGTCCGGCTCCGGCGATCTGCCCATGGCGAAGCGCCTCTATGAGTGCCGCTTCATCCACCACTGGCCCGCGAGAGGTGTTGATCAGGAACCCACTGGGCTTCATCGCAGCGAGTTGGGGCCTGCCGACCAGGCCGCACGTGTCCTCGTTCAGAGGCGTATGGATGGTGACCACGTCGGAGCGAGACATCAGCTCCAATATACCCGCGACGGGTTCCATTCCTTGCTGGCAGACCTGTTCTGGATCCACATAAGGGTCATAGACCAGGATCGGGCTATCTAGGGCCCTCTGACAGATCTCGGCCACCCGCCGGCCGATGTGTCCGAAGCCCACCACACCGACTGTTTTGCCCCTCAGTTCGCTACCGACCACTTGGGTGCGAATCTCAAAGTGTCCCGCACGCAGCGCGTTCTCTACTACCCGCATCCGTTTGGCCAGCATCAGCATCATACACAGCGTGTGCTCGGCGACGGATTCGGTAGGGGCATCTGGCGTATAGACGACTGGAATGCCAGCACAGGTAGCCGCCTCCACGTCCACGCTGTCCGTGCCAGCACCCGGCCGACCGATCACTTCCAGGCGCTGGCCGAGTTTGATCTCGTGTGCCCGGATGGGGAATCCGACGGAGACGATGACTCCGTGCACGTGAGGCAACAAGGCCCTCAGTTCGTCCAAGGAGGCCTGGTACATTTCAAGCGGTTCGACCTCTTGCCGGAGCAGGGCCATAGCCTGGGGATGGATCGGCTTGTCGAGCAGTACTTTCTTCATTTTATTTCGACTCACCTCTGTGAGATGGCTTCCGAAGCGAGCACAGCATTCGGGTTAGGCGTCGATGCCCCAGGTTTGGCTTGCTGGAGATGGATTTCGGTGACGCTCAGCAGACGGCGCATTGCCGCCTCCGCCTTGGAAGGGTTGTGCTTGCGGATCGCTTCCAGCACCTCCCGGTGATACTTGAACCCGGCCGCAGTGTGGGGGACAGCCTTAATGAACGTCTCTAAGGCTGAGCGTAAAATTTGAGCGAAACGCAGTAGTAGCGGGTTATCAGCGGCGCTGGCTAGGGCCAAGTGAAAGCGGATGTCAGCCTCCTCGTAGAGCCTAGTGTTGTGGTGGCGAAAGGCGTCAGACATGGTGTCAAGAATCTCGGACATTTCCTCAATTTCTTCGTCTGTGGCGTGCAATGCCGCGACGCGGGCCAGCCCAACTTCCAGGATATGGCGTGCCTCCATAATCTTTTCGACTTGCTCGGCTTTGAGGAAAACCGACCAGTCAAAACTCTTAGAAATGGGGTTCAGGGGCGATTCGGTCACAAACATCCCGATGCCGCGGCGAATTTCTATGATGCCTATCGCCTGGAGCGCTCGGAGGGCCTCGCGGAGGTGAGTCGAAATAAAAT